>NZ_JBIUWQ010000004.1:0-107116 GCF_044743525.1 Pseudomonas sp. NPDC087598
CCGATGGTAGTGTGGGGTTTCCCCATGTGAGAGTAGGTCATCGTCAAGATTAAATTCCGAAACCCCAATTGCGAAAGCAGTTGGGGTTTTGTTTTAGTAGAAGTTCCCCTTTTTACTGGCTTGTTACCGTGTTGACGGGCCAGGTACAGAATTTCTTGACGACCATAGAGCGTTGGAACCACCTGATCCCATCCCGAACTCAGAAGTGAAACGATGCATCGCCGATGGTAGTGTGGGGTTTCCCCATGTGAGAGTAGGTCATCGTCAAGATTGAATTCCGAGACCCCTGTCTGCTAACGCAGACAGGGGTTTTCTCGTTTCAGGGCCTACAGAATCAAACGATCAAACGGCTTTACGAGCCTTGCTGATGCGACGGGCTTGCCACTTGCGCCACCAGATGTAGACGCCAGTCCCTGACAATCCCGCAATCAAGACACCTAATACCGCGATCATTACTTGACCAGTGAAACCAATGATCCGTCCCCCATGTATCGGCAGCTGCAACCGATAAAACCGCTCTCCCAACGTCCCCTGTCCTGCGATTTCCTGCCCTAACAATCGGCCGTCCGTACCATGAAAGAACAACCAGGATTTGCCATGGGCCTCGGTGTCGTGCTGTCCAAACCCTGCGCCGTAAAAGTTGTACTCAAAGCTGTAATACAACTCCCCGATCGCCGCTGTCAGCCCCAACCTTTTCCCCTCCTGCAATGCCCTGTCGTACGCCTGTTGATAACTCAATTGCGTCACTCCAAGCTCTTCGGGAGGCATTCGTCCTCTAGCCTCGTAGACGCTCGGTTCAATGGGTGAAAACAACGACACCGCAGGCTTGAACACCTGGCTTGGCAAGTTCATGGCCACGCTGCTGATCGCGATCGGCAGCAACAACAGCCATAGCCATAGTCCCCCGGCACGGTGCAGATCGAAGTTGAGACGATAGGCATGTCCGCCCTTTACCTTCCAAGCAGTCGACCACTTCTTCCAGAACGGCTTTCCACGCGGCAATGTCAGCCACAACGCCACAAAACAATCGATCACCCAGGCGATGGCGACCAGCCCCATCAACAGCAATCCCCAGTTACCAGGCAGCGTCAGGTTGTAGTGAAATTCGAGAATGAACGGGACAAAATTCTCTCGGGCAAAACAGCACTCTCCCCAGTAACGTTGCCCCTTCTGTTCTGCACTGACCGGGTCCAGATAGAACACCTGATTACGCTCATTGAACGGCTTGCCGGTTGCCGGATCATTGCGTGGAACCGCGGCCAGCAACGCGGTATGCCCGGCCTCACTCGGATACTCCATGTACCAGACCTGCAGTTTCGGATGAGCCGTCTGCACCGCATCGACCAGCGCGCCCGGTGCCAGTCGCTCACCCTCGGCAGACGCCGCATAAAACTGCGGATTCAACCACTCATCCAGCTCATGATTGAACGCCAGAATGCTCCCGGTGATCCCGGCCAGCAGCAGAAACACTGCCGTGGCCAACCCGATATAGCGATGCAACAAAACCAGAAATGCGCGCACGAAAAATTTCCCTACAGAGACGACAAAGCCAGCCCCTGAAGATCAGGGGCTGGCTTTTTTATGCACAAGGCAATGGTTTAGAACTGGTAGCTGACGGTCGCGGCGACGTTGCGCTCTTCGCCCATGTAACAGAAGTTCAGACTGGCGCAGGAAGCCACGTAGGACTCGTTTGTCAGATTGTTCGCATTGAGACGTACGTCGACGCCCTTCAAACCGACTTTGCCCAAGTCATAGCCAATCGATGCGTCGAACAATGTGTAGGACGGCACCTTCAGGGTGTTCTCGGCATCTGCCCAGCTATAGCCGACATAACGCACACCACCGCCTAAACGAAGGCCATCCAGCGCAGCACTGTCGAACTTGTAGTCGGCCCACAACGAGGCCATATGACGCGGCGCCTGGGTCGGCGAGTTGCCTTTGTTTTCGATGACGTCGGTTGGCGTGCTCAAAGTACTGACCATCGACTTCGAGTACTCGATATCGGTGAAGGTATAGCTGCCGAGTACTTTCAGGTTATCGGTCAACTGCATGTGCGCTTCCAGTTCCAGGCCTTGAGAGCGAACAGCGCCTACAGCGCGATAGAAGTTTTCTTGCGGCAGTTTGGTCGCGAGGTTTTCCTGATCAATGCGGAACAGCGATGCGGTGAACAGGTTGTCGGTGCCCGGAGGCTGATACTTCAGGCCGACTTCCCATTGCGTGCCATCGGTCGGTGCCAATGGATTACCGGCACTGTCGGCATAGGAGTTTGGGTTGAACGACTCGGAGTAGCTGATATACGGCGCCAGGCCGTTATCGAACAGATACAGCGCGCCGGCGCGCCCGGTCAGCTTGGTGCGGCGGTCGTTGATTTCAGTGCCCTGCGGCCGTCCTGCTTCGGCGATGCGGTTTTCGTCAGAGGTCTCGACCCAGTCCTGACGCAGACCCAGCGAGAAGCGCCATTTGTCCATCTCGATCAGGTCTTGCAGGTAAACGCCGGTCTGCTCCAGGCGACGCAGGTAACTGGTCTCGCCGTACATGTCGATCGCCGAGTTGCCATAAACCGGGTTAAACGCATTGATCGGCGCGAGCCCGCCGCTGGTCCAGTCGACCACAGTTTTGCGTCGCTGATAATCCGCGCCCATCAGCACCGTGTGCTTGGTCGCGCCGGTGAAGAATTCGGCCTGGAGCATGTTGTCGACGATAAACGCATGCAAGCGCTCGTCACCGCCGGTGTAGTAGCGGTTCAGCTCGTTACTGGTTGGGGTGGTCCATCCATACGCGTAGACCTGATCCATGTTCACTTTCGAGTCGAGGTAACGGAAGTTCTGCCGTGCGGTGAAAACGTCATTGAAGCGATGTTCGAATTGATAACCGAACGACTGCTGATCTCGTGAATAGCCATCGATCCCCGGTTCGCCCTCGAAGAAGTGCGCAGAGATCCGCTCGCCATTGCGCTGATGAATCGTACCGTCGGCCGGTACACCGCCGTGGTAGCCGCCATCCGGGTCATGTTGCAGATACGCCTGCAGCGTCAGCGAAGTGTCTTCGCTGAAATCGATGCTGAGGGTCGGTGCGAGGGCGAAGCGCTTTTCCTTGTTGTGGTCGAATTGCGTGTCGGATTGGTCCGTCAAACCAGTCAGACGATAGGCGATGCGCTTGTCGTCATCGACCGGACCGCTGAAGTCAAAACCGACACCGCGCTGGCCCTGAGTGCCGACCGTGGCTTGTACCTGATGGTAGGCCTCATACAAAGGCTTCTTGCTGGTCAGTGCCACCAGACCGCCCGGCGAACTGCGGCCATACAGAACCGACGACGGACCTTTGAGAATGTCCACACGCTCAAGGAAATACGGATCGACCTGCATGGTGCTGTAGGTGCCGCTGTCACCCATCGACTTGAGGCCGTCGAGGTAGATGTTATCCACCGAGCCGTCGTTGAAACCGCGCATCGCCACGTAGTCATAACGGTGCGTGGCGCCATACGGGTTGGTCAGCACGCCCGGTGTGTAGCGCATCGCTTGCGAGACGGTTTGCGAGCCCTGGTCGTCCATTTGCTCACGCGTGACCACGGACACGCTTTGCGAGGTTTCCAGCAGCGCCGTACTGGTTTTGGTGGCGATCTGGCTGTGGGTCGCGTTGTAGCCGTCCATGCTGCCCAGCGCGTTGCCGAGGGCGAAGCCTTTGATGTCCGTGGTCGGCAGGGCCAGCGCTTCGGTTTCGGCTACCGGACGCAGCACATAACTGCTGCCATCCTGACTGACCGCTTCCAGACCCGAACCACCAAGCAAGTGGCTCAGTGCCTGATCGGTGGAATACTCACCCTGTACGCCCGGGGACTGCCGACCCTGAGTCTGCTGTGGCGTCATCGACAAGGTGATGCCGGCCTGACGCGCAAACTGATTCAACGCTTCACCCAACGGTCCGGAGGCGACGTTGTAGCGATGGCTGATCTCACCGGCACTGGCGCCCGCCGCCAGGGTCAAGGCTGGCACGACACCCATGCCCAATGCAGTGGAGAACAGCGCAGCCCGAACGGCGTGGCACAACAGGCCCGATTCGGCAGTGAAATACAGAGGGTTCTTACAGGTAGCGCGGACAGTCATTGTGGGTTTCCGTAGGAAGTCGCGAAGGCTGAGTTGAAGTGCTTACTGACTAAGCCGGACTTGCTGCGAAAACCCGCCAAAATAATTTCAGGCCACACGTTCCAGGGTCACCCACCAGCGAGTGCGATAGCGCAATTGCACCGGCAGGGTCTGCGGCAGGATGGCCAGCAGTTTGTCGGTGTCTTCCAGGCGGAATACGCCGGACAAGCGCAAATCGGCCACATCCGACGCACAGTTCAGAAAGCCCTGACGGTAGCGACCGACCTCACTCAGGAAATCACCCAGACGCATATTGCGGGTGACGATCAAGCCATCGACCCAGGCACCGACGTCCATATCCGCCATCGGTGCCGGGCGCACTTGATGGTGATCGATCAGATAACTCTGCCCGGCGAGCGCTTCAATCGAGCTGCCGGCGGCGTGAATGGCGACGCGGCCACTGGTGACGCTCAGCCGCGTGCAATCACTGTCCTGCCGCAGGATGAACCGCGCAGCCTGCGGCTCATAAACGCCATGGCGACTTTGTACACGCAACGGTCGCTCGACCGACGCACCTTCGTCCGCACCGCCACAAGTGACGATGATTTCGCCACGTGTCAGTTTGATCAGCCGTTGTTGCGCCGTGTAATCGAGGTCTACCGCACTGGCGGTGTTGAGTTCGATCCGCGTGCCGTCCGGCAACTGGAAGCCACGTCGTTCGCCGGTAGCCGTGGCGTAATCGGCGCTCCACTGCTGCCACGCAGAAGTATCTTTCGCCAGCCATGCCGCCGAGCCCATCAACACGGCGCCCGACAACAGCTTCAAGGCTTGTCGGCGACCCAGCCCCTGCGCACTGTTTTCGAGCGTATTGAACGCCACTTGCGCGCCGGGCACTGCGCGCAGGTTGTTGCTCAACTCGGCTTGCAGCGACTGCACCCGTTGCCACGCCAATTCATGCTCATGATGTTCGGCACGCCACTGTTCGCACTGGCGGTTCAACCGCGAATTGCCGTGGTTGTTGCGCAGGCGCAGCAGCCAGTGAATGGCCTGCTTGACTACTTGCGGCTGGGGCTCGGCCCGGCGTCCGAGGGAGAGGTTATCCACAGGCATCAGCTTTCGTACCGCAGCACATAACAGTGATAGAGCGCATCGGCGACGTAGCGCTCCACCGAACGCAGAGACAAGCCCATGTGCTCGGCGATCTGCTTGTGGGTCAACCCTTCGCACTGCGCCAGAAGAAATGCCTGACGCACTTTCGGCTTCAGTCCTTCAAGCATGCGCGCGATGCTCTCGAGCAACTCGATGACCAGCGCCCGGGCCTCGGCACTCGGTGTTTCGGCTTCGGGCAGATGGGCGATGGTTTCCAGATAGGCGCGTTCGATTTCTTCGCGGCGCCAGTGGTCGATCACCAGACCCCGCGCGATGGTACGCAGGAAGGCGCGCGGTGCCTTGAGTTCGAGGCGTTCGGTACGTTGCAGCAGGCGCACGAAAGTGTCCTGCGCCAGATCTGCGGCATCGGCTGCGTTGCCCAGCCGCGCGCGCAGCCAGGCGTTGAGCCAGCCGTGATGACTACTGTAGAGCGCCTGTACTGCAAACTCAGGTGAGGACATGAACGCGACAGCCCGAACGTCATAAATGATAATTAGTCGCATTGTCATCAAGGGTTACAGAATTTGCAACTGCCGCTCAAACATCGCTCATAAAAAACTGCTCAGCGGGTGCTCTATTACGCCGTTCGGCGGGAATCTGGCACAAATGCCATCCATTTCTTCCACAACCCTAAGATTTCCGCGAATGGTGCCGACAGACTGGTGAGACATGCGTGCACCAAAGTAGAGCGGCCATCAGAACGCTGCCTGCCAGCTATTGGACATTTGGAGCTACATGGAATGTTGCATCCCCGAACGCATCCCCACTTTTGCATAAGAAGTCCCATGAAATGAATCTCAAGTTCAGCCATAAAATCCTGTTGGCCGCCTCGGGCGTCGTGGTCCTGGCTTTCGCTTTGTTCACCCTCTACAACGACTACCTGCAGCGAAATACCATTCGCCAGAACCTGCAGTCGTCCGTGCAGCAGGCCGGCGATCTGACCGCCAGCAGTGTGCAGAACTGGATGAGCGGGCGGATCCTGGTGCTGGAAAACCTCGCGCAGAACGTTGCCCACCAGGGTAAGGACGCCGACTTCCCGGGACTGGTTGATCAACCAGCCTTCACTTCGAACTTCCAGTTCACCTATGTCGGCCAGGCTAACGGTGTGTTTACCCAGCGCCCTGACGCGAAGATGCCGGACGGTTACGACCCACGTCAGCGTCCTTGGTACAAACAAGCGGTCGCCGCCGACAAAACCATGCTGACGCCGCCCTACTTGGCCGCTGTCGGTGGTCTGGTGGTGACCATCGCCATGCCGGTGAAAAAGAACGGCGAACTGCTCGGCGTAGTCGGCGGTGACCTGAGCCTGGAAACCTTGGTGAAGATCATCAACTCGGTGGACTTCGGTGGCCTCGGCCATGCATTCCTGGTCAGCGCCGACGGTCAGGTGATCGTCAGCCCGGATAAAGATCAGGTGATGAAGAACCTGAAGGATATCTACCCGAACGCCAACGTGCGCATCGAAAAGGGCAATCAGAACGTGGTGCTCAACGGTCAGGAGCGCATCCTGTCGTTCACCCCGGTCACTGGTCTGCCGAATGCCGAGTGGTACATCGGTCTGTCGATCGACCGCGACAAAGCCTACGCCGCACTCAGCCAGTTCCGTACCTCGGCGCTGATCGCGATGTTCGTCGCGGTGGGTGCCATTGCCGTGTTCCTGAGCCTGTTGATTACCGTGTTGATGCGTCCGCTGACCACCATGGGTCGTGCGATGCAGGACATTGCTCAGGGCGAAGGCGACCTGACCCGTCGCCTGGTCGTGGAAGGCAAGGATGAGTTCGCTGAACTGGGCAGCTCGTTCAACCAGTTCGTTGAGCGGATTCACGCGTCGATCTCTGAAGTGTCGTCGGCCACCCGTCAGGTGCATGACCTGTCGCAACGGGTGATGGCATCGTCCAACGCCTCCATCGTCGGCTCCGATGAGCAAAGTGCGCGCACCAACAGCGTCGCCGCCGCGATCAACGAACTGGGCGCCGCCACTCAGGAAATCGCCCGCAACGCTGCCGACGCCTCGCAGCACGCCAGCGGCGCCAGCGAGCAGGCCGATGACGGCCGTCAGGTGGTTGAACAAACCATTCTGGCGATGACCGAGCTGTCGCAGAAAATCAGCCTGTCGTGCACCCAGATCGAAACGCTGAATGCGAGCACCGACAACATCGGCCACATCCTCGATGTGATCAAAGGCATCTCGCAGCAGACCAACCTGTTGGCACTCAACGCAGCGATCGAAGCGGCGCGTGCCGGTGAAGCGGGTCGTGGTTTTGCGGTGGTGGCGGACGAGGTGCGCAACCTCGCTCACCGCACCCAGGAATCGGCGGAAGAGATCCACAAGATGATCACGTCCTTGCAGGTCGGTTCGCGTGAAGCGGTCAGCACCATGAACGCCAGTCAGGCGTCCAGCGAGCAGAGCGTCGAAGTGGCCAACCAGGCCGGTCTGCGCTTGGTCAGCGTGACCCAGCGCATCGGCGAAATCGACGGCATGAACCAGTCGGTAGCAGCCGCGACGGAAGAGCAGACGGCGGTGGTGGAAACCCTCAACGTCGACGTCAACCAGATCAACCTGTTGAACCAGCAGAGCGTCGCCAACCTCAACGAGACGTTGAAGGATTGTGATGCGCTGTCGCAGCAGGCTAACCGGTTGAAACAGTTGGTCGATAGCTTCAAAATCTGACATCAAGTCAGACCGCGTTATCGTTCATCGCGGGCAAGCCCGCTCCCACAGGATTTCTGGCGAACACAACATTTGTGACCGACCTGGAACCTGTGGGAGCTGGCTTGCCAGCGATAGCGGTGGCTCAATCACCGCAGTACTGAAGCTTTACACAAACAGCTTCAGCACATTCCCCATCGCATCATCCGCAAACCCCTGCACGAAATCCTTGAACCCCGGCAGTGCCTCGGCGCCGCCACTGGCCGGTTCCGCGATGATCGTCCAGGTCGCTCGCGCCTTGCCATCTCCCAGCGATTCGACATTCATCGCCGCCCACAGATTGGCCACGCCCAAGGTGTTGTAGATCGTGGTCCAGGTCATGCTCCGCGCCTGCTCATCGCGGGAGTTGAGTTGCTCGACCACCACGTTGCCATCCTTGAAGAACTTCTTGCGCAGCGAGGACACGCCCTCGCCGGTCATTTCGATGTGCGACAGCGCCGGAATGAATTGGTCGAAGCCGCCGAAGTTGCCGACCACCGCCCAGACCTGCGCCGCGTCCGCCGGCACTTCTACCGAAGAAACCACGTGGCAGCCGTGAGGGTTTTTGATCAGGGTGTCAGGTTGCAGAGTGCTCATGGTGTTGCTCCTTTTTGATGAACTAGATGAAGTTGATTTCTTTCAGGTAATCGCAGCCGCGACGCAGCAGCGCCGGGGATTTCTGCGGGTAGTGCGCGCCCATCTGCTGCACGCCGGCTTGCGCGTTGGCGTGACCGATCAGGGAGATGTCGCCGATGTCTTCTTCGAAGCCGTTGAGGTAGAAGCCGAGCACGCCAAACAGCGCGTTGTCGGCGTCGACTCGCCCCAGTTGCTGCTGCCAGTCGGCGACGCTGACCAGCGAGAACTCGCTGCCGGTTTCGCGGAACGAAGCGACGTAGGCGTCCCAGCTCAGCGGTTCGGGGTTGTGCAGATTGAACACCGCTCGTTCGGACGAATAACGGCTGGCATGGAAGGCAATGAAACGGGCGAGAAAGTCCACCGGCATCAGGTCGAAATTCAGCGCGAAGGCCGGCACCTGACCGAGCTGGATCGAGCCTTTGAGCATCAGCATCAAACGATTTTTGTGTGGCTGGCAGACGCCGCTGAGACTGTTGAAACTGATGTTGCCGGGGCGATACAGGTTGACTCGCACACCGCGCTCGCGCGCCCGTTCCAGGATGCGTTCGCCGACCCATTTCGACAGGTTGTAGCCGTTGCGAATGTAGATCGGTGGCGTCGTTGCAGCGGGCAATTCCAGCACGCGACCCTCGGCGTCAACGGTGCTGGAAGCCGACAGCGTCGAGACGAAATTGAAGACCTTTTTGCTCTGTCCTTCACACAGGCGCAGCAGTTCGAAAATCGGCTCGACGTTGTCCGCTGCCAGCGACTCGTAATCGAGGACGTGATTGACGTTGGCGGCGTTGTGCACCAGCGCACCGAACTCGCGATCCAGCCGTTGATAATCGGCGTCGGTCAGCCCCAGTTGCGGGCGGCAGATGTCGGCCGCATAGACACGCACCCGACTCAGATCGAGGTGTTCGAGCCGGTTCTCGTACAGTGCCTGAGCAAAGCGTTGCGCCGCTGTCTGCCCGCCGCCGTCGCGTACCAGACATGCCACTTCGCTGGCGCCCCAACCGAGCAGCGCCTCGACGATGTGCACGCCGACAAAACTGTTCGCGCCCGTGACGATAACCTTGTGCACGTCGCCCATTCGACTGATCGGCAGCGGCTCGATATCCAGCGCCCGTTCGGCGTCGGCCATGGCCTGCGCGCTGAGCACGGCGCTGTCATCGGTACCGCGTACCAGGGTTGCGAGTTTGACGATGGTCGGCAGTTCGATGAAGCGGTTGATCGAGATGCTGCGGCCGAACTCTTCGCGCAAGCGCAGCAACATCCGTGACAGCAGAATCGAGTGACCACCGAGATTGAAGAAGCTTTCGTCGGTGGAAATATCGCTGGTCGGCAGCTCCAGTAACTCCGCCCAGATCTGCAGCAGCAGCGCTTCGTCCTCATTGGCCGGCAGGCATTTCGGCCCGCTGTCCTGCACGCTCACCGGCAATGCCAACAGCGCTTTGCGGTCGACCTTGCCGTTGCTGGCGAACGGCATGTTCGGCAGTTCGGTCCATGCCACCGGTTGCATGTAGTCCGGCAAAAATTGCTGGGCATGGGCCTTCAGTGCATCGCGGGCGGTGTCCGATTGAGGCTGGGCGAGGAACGCCAGAATCCGCCGCTGACTGTCGATCACCACGGCGATTTGCCGATACAACTGGCTCTCGCGCAGGCAACGCTCGATCTCCTCCGGCTCGACCCGAAAACCGCGGATCTTTACCTGATTGTCGCGCCGTCCGCACAGCTCGATGCCGTGCTCGCCCCACTTGGCCATGTCGCCACTGCGGTAGGCGCGAAGCTGTTGGCCATCCGGCAACTCAAGGGTCAGATAGCGCTCGGCGGTCTGCTGTGGATTGTTCAGGTAACCGAGACAGACGCCGGGGCCGGCGATGAACAACTCGCCGACGGTGTGCTCGGCTACCGGTTGCAGGTCGTCATCGAGAATCAGCACCTGGCTGTTGGCGATCGGCGCGCCGAGGCTGCGGTTGCTGTCGCCGGGTTTCAGTTGCCGGGCGGTGATCAGCACCGTGGCTTCGGTGGGGCCATAGAGGTTGTGCAGTTTGCCTTGCCGGGTCAGTTGCTCGATGACAAACGGTTCGCAGACATCGCCGCCCGTCATCACCTGTTGCACGCCCTGCAGTTGTTCCAGCGGCAGGATGCTCAACAGTGCCGGCGGCAGGAAGGCGTGGGTCAATTGTCGGCGGCGGATCAGCGCCACCAGTTGCAGCGGATCACGCCGCTGCGTGTCGTCGGGCACCACCAGCTCGGCGCCGGTGAGCAGGGTCGGGAAGATGTCGATCAGTGACGAATCGAAACTCAGCGAAGAGAACTGCAACACCCGACTCTCGGCGCGCAACTGCACGTAATCGGCGTACCACGCGGTGAAGTGCGCCAGGTTGGTCTGGCTGAGCAGCACACCTTTCGGATGCCCGGTGGTGCCGGAGGTGTAGAGAGCCATGCACGGCGCGTCGAGTTCGGGACGCTGGCGCATCAACGGTGACGAGAGGTCGGCATCAAGGCTGTCGATGCGACTGACGTCCAGCCCGGGTATCGACTCGCTGAGCGGATGTAAACCGTTGTGCAGCAACAGCAACGCGCCGGCGTTTTGCAGGATGTATTGCTGGCGCTGCAACGGATGGCTCGGCTCCAGCGGCAGGTACACCGCACCGCTGCCGAGAATCGCCAGAATCGAGGCGAACAGCGCGGGGCTTTTCGGCAGGCAGATGCCGACAACCCATGGCTGCGGATGCTGGTCGAGCAGGGACTGCAAGCGCTGTTGAATCGCCCGACTGTGCGCATGCAACTGGCGATAGCTGATCGACTGCTCGGCGAGGTGCAGCGCCGGACGGTCAGCGTGATGGATCAGGCTCTGTTGCAGACGCTCGATCAGCGGGATCTGCGCTTGTTGCAGCAGCGACGCATGCGCCGTGTCGTTGAGGCGATGGACGTAAGCCAGGCTGTCGAGGAACAGCAGGTTTTCCATCCGTTCGAAATCCGGCGCAGTCACTGCAGCGACCTGCTGAAAATATTCCGGATCGCGGGAGTAGCGGCTGACCAGCAATGACACTTCGTCCACCACTTGCGTCAGCGCCCTTTGACGCAGTGCCTGGCCGTTGCCGGACGGCTCGTCGGCGATCGGCACGCGACTGATCAGTGACGAGCCGAGGAAGCACAGCAGGTCGAGTGACGGCAGACCTGCAACGGTCTGCGCCCCGACACCCAAACGCAGATGCAGGTGGGGGATGGCGCAGAAATCGCCGGCGCCGATGAAGCCTTCGTCGATGATCAGATCCACCGTCGGTTGCGCGGCGCCGCTGCGCGCCAATGCGTGACCGTGTTGTTCAAGTTCATGCGCCAGGTCGGTCATGGCCTGACTGACGCCAATCAGCAAAATGTCGAGACGTTTCATGTCGGCCTCCTCATCAAACCAGGTAGTCGTGCAGGGCGTGCTGCACGCACGGTGTGTCGAGCAGCGAACTGTTGTGGAAGAACTTGACGATGTTGCCCACCAGCGGATGGTGGCGATTGATCGGGAAAGCCAGCCCGGCCATTTCCTCTCTCAGCGAATGGCGTGTGGTCTCGCTGACCGGCAGGGCATCGATCAGGCGCAGGTCGAAGGATTTCTGGATGTCGTTGGTCAGGTAGTGGCCGATGAATACCGGCAGGATCTGTGCGATGGTTTCGCGATCCGCTTCGCTCGCGGTGTGCCAATAGATGCGCACCATCCGCGCCCAGAAGCTCGAATGACGACCCTCATCAAGCAAGTGGTCGGCCATCAGCCCTTTGATCGACGGCTTGACCGTGTCGTCCCGGGCGAACGCCGCGACATCGCCGGTCACGGTGTTCTCGGCGATGGCCACACAGATCAATTCGACGGCGCTGCGCAGGTGTTCCGGGGCCCGCGCGACGGCGGCAGGGATGGCCCGGCTGAGCTCGATTTCATCGGGCAGTTGAATCGGCTCGATGCCGGTCATGGCCACCGTTTGCTGCATGAAATCCATCGCCACCAGCGCGTGGTAATCCTCGTCTACCACCACCGTCATCGCGTCGTAGCGGCAGGCAAAAGGAAACGCCAAGGCAAAGCGATCCTTGGCGATGCTGCGCGCAGTCTTGTCGACGATTTCCGTCTCGAAAATCACCACGTCGTTGATGAACTTGTACAGCGTCTGCACCAGGGCGAAATCACGCTGCTGCGGGCACTCCCGCAGGAAGGTGTCGCTGAGCACCAGCGGTTGGCGGCTGAGCGGATAGATCAGGCGCTCGTCGTTTTCCAGCATCCGCCGCGGACGGGTGCGGATGGTCGCGCGGCTTTCCCAGGCATCGGCGAAGGATTGATAGTCGGCGGCGTTCATTGGGCCACCTCCGCCAACGGTTCGCGCATGCTCACGCGCAGGCCATCCCACAGCGCGATGCGGCTTTCTACAGCGGCGATCGCGCTGGCGTACACCTCGGCTTCGCGCTGCGGATCGCCATCGACCAGACGCTCCAGCAGTTGCTCCGCCGCCGGGCCGTGATCCTCGGAATCGACCTCGATGTGCCGTTCCAGGTAATAGCGAAAGGTCGGTGCCTGTTCGATGCCGATGCCCCAGTCGTCGAGGATGCGCTGGAACATGGTCGGGATCACACTTTCGCGGCCATGCAAAAACGCGGCGGCGACGCTGTGCCCCGGCGCATGCAGCGCGGTGCGCAAAGTGTCTCGGACAAACTGCGCGGCGGCCGGATCGACTTCGACGCTTTGCAGCGCCACGTCATAACTCACGCCTTCCTGTTGCAGCGCGACGAAGCGTTCCGCTGCTGCGGTGCTCGCACCGACTTCGCGCATGGCATCCAGATACAGTTCGAAATGGCTGTAATGACCGTGGTTCAAGCGGTCATCGGACTCCTCACCGAGGACAATTTCGTTGATCAGTCGGGCTGCATGCGGATCACGCGGCGGCAGCCATGGCAGACGGGTGCAGGTCAGTTCCTGCTGCAGGCGCTTGGTCAGCGACATGAAATCCCAGACGGCGAACACGTGGGTTTCCATGAAGCGGCGCAAGACAGTCATTGAATTGATTTCGGCGAAGATCGGGTGAGCGCTGAGTTCAGCTTTCTTCAGGGCGAGTTGGTGCTTTTCTTGAGACATGACGAGGCCTTTATCCTTGATGTTAAGTGGGTGTGTTGTTGCAACTTCGCAATCAATGGAACGGCGGCTTGTTATTCTTTTTCCAGGCGAACGACGGCCGCATACAAATCAATGAAGTTGAATTAAATGTATGGACGCTGCTGCAGGGCGTTCAGGCATTGCTCTGCCCGTTCGTCCCCTTGCTGTTGGCCGGTGCTCGCCTGGGTCAGGTAGTTCAAGCTCGGCGGAGAAAAACTAATACATCGCCAAACAACTTAACAAGTGTAATTTTAATTATTTTTAGTTTGTTGTTTTTCAAGTATGAGAGTGTCCGATAAAACTATTGAGTTAAGTTTTATTTGGGTGAAGTTGCTCCTTTCGGCTAATTAAGACCAAAATAGAATAAACAGAGTGAATGCCTCACTCGAAGCAACTTTTTAATAAAGAGAATGAAGTTATTTGAGGGGATGGAAGTTGGCCCGGAACGACGCCGATTCTTTCCTTTTCCCGTGACAAGGCTCCTTCCGTAGGTTCCTGTTGCGGGGACTGCGCCGGCGGTGCGGTGCGTCGCCCGTTCTTTTTTGGGTTGGCTGTTCAAGAGTGCGGGTAAATGGCCGCCACGGCTATTACCGATTTTTCATTGCAGGAGTGCAATTTTCGGGCTGATCGGCGCAGGGAGGGTAGAGCGAAGACGGGGATATGCCAGCGGATTCGTGGCTGTCAGCAGGAGGGATTTGTAAGCGGGTTATTCGCCGGGCAGACGCATCGATCGGGCCCGGCGTCGAGGACTCAGCGCAGGGCTTTGCGCTGTTGTGCGGCCGGGCTTGCGAGATAACGGGTGATGACCTCGACACCGCGGTTGAGGTGCTGTTTGAGCAGTGCGACGGCGTGGTCGACATCGCGCTCGATCACCGCTTGCAGCATGGCGCGGTGATCGTCCTGAGAGAGTTTGCCCAGGCCCATGGCTTCAAGGTTGAAGCGCAGGAAGCGCTCTTCCTCGTTGAGTCCTTCCTCGACCAGGCGCAACAGTCGCTGGTTGGGGGCTTTGCAATACAACGTCATGTGGAACAAGCGGTTGAGGCGGCCAATTTCGGTGTAGTCGTGTTGCGTCTCGAGTTCTTCGATATAACCGGCGGCGCGTGCGTGATCGGTCGGGGTCAGCAGCGCGATGGACTGGCGCATGGCTTCGGTCTCGAGCAGGATCCGCAATTCGTAGGTTTCGGTGGCATCGCCCTGAATCAACGCCGCAACCACGGCGCCTTTGTGTGCCGTAACGCTGAGCAGCTCCTGCGCTTCGAGCTGGCGCAGGGCTTCGCGCACGGGCATGCGACTGACACCGAACAGATCGGCCAGATCCTGCTGGCGCAGGGCGGTGCCGCAGGGCAAACGACCATCGAGGATGGCGGCGCGCAGGGTTTCTTCGATGATTGAGCGGGCCAGGTGCGCGGGAATCGGCCCATCGACTTTGATGCTCTGTAGCGGTTTGGGCTTCTGTGTCACGACTACGCACCCTGTATGTCGGCTGAATTTGGATCCAAAGGACACTAGTGATTGCTCTACAAGTTGTCAAACCGTGTAAAGGTTCAGTGCCTGAAAACAGTTTAGCGCGCTAGAGGTGATCTCATGGTGCCATTGTTTTTTACCGGGCTAAGCTTCACCATCAAACGCTTTCCTTCCTGCCCCCCTGGAAACCTGCTGTGGCGGTACGTTTCGCGATCCCCCGGACTCTGCGCTGGCTAGGCTGCGCACTGCTGCTGGCCAGCCTCATGCTGGGCGGTCTGCATGCCGATTGGGATTTTTCCGCAATCAGCCGCAAGGCCACCGCCCTCTATGGCCCGCTGGGTGCCGGCCAGCAGCGGATCGACGCCTGGCAAAATCTGTTGGCCACGCAGAAACAAGTCAGCGAAATGGAAAAACTCAAAGTGGTGAACCTGTTTTTCAACAAACAGATGCGCTATGTCGAGGACATCGACCTGTGGCACGAGGTCGACTATTGGGAAACACCGATCGAGGCGCTGTGGAAGGGCGCCGGTGACTGCGAAGACTATGCGATCGCCAAATATTTCAGCCTGCGCCATCTCGGGGTTTCCAGTGACAAGCTGCGCATAACCTACGTCAAGGCCCTGCGCCAGAACCGCGCGCACATGGTGCTGACGTACTATGCCACTGCCGATGCCATGCCGTTGGTCCTCGACAGCCTGATCGATCCGATCCAACCGGCGTCGCAGCGAACCGACTTGCTGCCGGTCTACTCTTTCAATGCCGAAGGGTTGTATCTGCCGGGCGCCAAGGGCAACAAAAAGGTCGGTGATACCAAACGCCTGTCACGCTGGCAGGATGTGTTGAAGAAAATGCAGGCCGAAGGTTTTCCGGTCGAAACGATTAACTAGGAGCACGCGCTCAGATGTCTTTGTTCAAACAGCTGTTGATCGCTATCTGTCTGTTCCTGGTGGTCGCCTTCACCGGCAGCTTCATGGTCAGTCTGGAGAGCTCGCGCACCCAGTACGTCAATCAGTTGCGCTCCCACGCCCAGGACGCCGCCACGGCGCTGGCATTGTCGCTGACGCCGAATATCGACGACCCGGCGATGGTCGAGTTGCTGGTCAGCTCGATCTTCGACAGCGGTTATTACGCGAGCATCCGCGTGGTCGATCTGAAAACCGACCAGACCATTGTCGAGCGCAGTGGCATTCCGGCGGTCACTAATGTGCCGGACTGGTTCGTCAAGCTGATTGGTCTGGAACCGGCCGGTGGCGATGCGTTGGTCAGTCGTGGCTGGGAGCAGGCGGCGCGGGTCGAAGTCGTCAGCCATCCGATGTTCGCCGTGGCCAAGCTCTGGCAGAGCGCTTTGGGCAGCCTTGGCTGGTTGCTGATCTGCGGTGCGGTGAGTGCCGTGCTGGGGGCGTTGTTGCTGCGCCGGCAGTTAAGGCCGCTGGATTACATGGTCAAACAGTCTCACGCCATCGCCCGGCGTGAGTTTCTCAGCCTGCCGGAGCTGCCGCGCACTCCTGAGTTGCGTCGTGTGGTGCAGGCGATGAATCAGATGGTCGAGAAGCTCAAGGCGCTGTTTCAGGAGCAGGCCGAGCGCAGTGAAAAACTGCGCGCCGAGTCCTATCAGGACAACCTCACCGGCCTGGCCAACCGGCGCTATTTCGAGATGCAGCTGAACAATCGGGTGAGCAACCCGGAGCAGGCCAGTTCCGGCTATCTGCTGCTGTTGCGGGTCAAGGACCTGGCCGGGCTCAACCAGCGCCTCGGTGGTCAGCGCACCGACGAATTGTTGAAAGCAGTCGGTGAGCAGCTGTCGCGCGAGTGCGCCAAGTACCCGGAAACGCAAAACCTCGTCACCCGTATTCGCGGCGGTGAATTCGCTGTACTGGCGCCGGGGTTGGTGCGCGAGGAAGCGCTGCAATTGGCGCAGAACCTCGACAATGCCCTGAGCAGTCTGCACGCCACGGGTGCGACGGATGTGCCGGCGGTCGCCTCCATCGGCCTCGCGCCGTTCGCCCATGGCGACTCGCCGCAAGCCGTGCTGACCCTCGGCGATCAGGCGCTGGCGCAGGCCGAGGGGCAGGGCGAGCAGAACTGGGCATGCATCGATCAGAGCCTGACGGCGGACGTCGGTGACGATCACCATGCCTGGCATCGCCTGCTTGATCAGGCTTTGAGTCAGCAACGCTTCGAGCTGTATTTCCAACCGGTGGTGGCCGCGCAGGACACGCAACTGGTGCTGCATTACAAAGTGCTTTCGCGCTTGCTCGATGAGCAGGGCAATACTATTCCGGCCGGGCGTTTTCTGCCGTGGCTGGAGCGCTTCGGCTGGACCGCACGCCTGGATCGCCTGATGCTCGAACGTGTTCTCGAGCAGATGAAAGAGCATGAGGATTCGCTGGCGTTGAACCTGTCCTCGGCGACGCTGGCGGATTCGCAGGCGCTGAACAAGGTCTTCGAGATCCTGCGCGCGCATTCCAACCTTGGCCCGCGCCTGACCCTGGAAATCGGTGAAGAGCAATTGCCGGAGCAAGCGGTGCTGGAGCAGTTGACCCGACGTCTGCGTGAGCTGGGCTTCTCGCTGAGCCTGCAACGCTTTGGCGGACGCTTCAGCATGATCGGCAACCTGGCGCGGCTGGGCCTGGCGTACCTGAAGATCGACGGCAGCTACATTCGCGCGATTGATCAGGAGAGCGACAAGCGTCTTTTCATCGAAGCGATCCAGCGCGCAGCGCACAGCATTGACCTGCCGCTGATTGCCGAGCGGGTCGAGACTGAAGGGGAGTTGTCGGTGATTCGTGAGATGGGGTTGTATGGGGTTCAGGGGCAGTTGCTGGGTGAGCCCAAGCCCTGGAGCTAAATCTTTGAATTCGAGTCGTTAGTTAAGCCGCCTTCGCGAGCAGGCTCGCTCCTACAGTGATTGGGTTTCAATGTGGGAGCGAGCCTGCTCGCGAAGAGGCCGAAACAGTCGATCAAAATCTTTGATCAGATCAACCCGCCCTCATCCTCATCAATCAACTGACTCAACCCGCCCAACGCTTCCCGCGCCTGGGTCCGGTCCATCAGCTTGGCTTGCGCCGCCGGCGGCAGGTCGGTGACGCGGATCACGCCTTTCTGGGTCAGCACCTGAATCAGGTCGTCGAGTACCCGAATCATTTCAAAGTCGCTCTGCTTGAGCTGTTTGAGGCTGTTTTCCACGGCTTCGTTGGCGTACCACGCCTGGATTTCGTGGTGGTCGGCCGGCAGCGTTTCCGTGGCCTCGGCGTACGCCGCAGCTTCCACGCGAATCAACTGGCCTTGCGCATCGCGTTGCACGTAAAACATTGAGCATCCCTCGGAAATGAACCAGCGTCATGCTGTCAGCAGCATAGCCAACTGCGCGCAAGTATGCGGTGCGGTGACGCAATCGTCACCGGGGTGGGCAGCGCAAACGTGACGGCCGCCCCATTGGGGCGGCCGTTTTGTTCACGGATCAGCTGTTGTTGTGGTCGACCTTGATGGTCGGGTCGCTGCCGGCAATCAGGTTGTGAATGTTGGCGCTCGACCAGTTATTGCCTTCCAGTTTGATCGTCACATCCGGTGTCGCGGCTGCCGCGTCACCCGAGTTGAACTTGCCCGTCGAGCTGACTTGCAGCGACGACGTGCCGTCGACCGTGGTGATCTTCAGGAAGTTGTCGATGGTGCTGCCGGTTTCGCCCTGCAACAGATCACGCAGGTCGATGCGGTCGCCTTCGCTGGCCTTGAAGTCCTTGATCACGTCGTTGCCGGTGTCGCCCGCCTTCCAGACGAAGGTGTCGGCACCGGAACCACCAATCAGGATGTCGTTGCCTTGACCGCCAATCAACGTGTCGTTGCCGGTACCGCCGAGCAGGATGTCATTGCCCTTGCCGCCGTCGAGCAGGTCATTGCCGCCCGAGCCGAACAGGATGTCATTGCCCGCGCCACCCAACAGCGTGTCGTTGCCGTCATGCGCGCCGGATACATCGAACGCCTGATAGTGCTCGGTGATGTACTGGTGCACGTTGCTGGTGGTGACTTTGCTGACGTCGACACCAGTCTGCTGGGCAACGAATGCCTGCATCGCCTGATAACCCTCGCCGGCAATGCCGTTGAAGCTCACTAGGTCGCCGAACAGGATGTCGTTGCCGTCGCCACCGCTGACGGTGTCGTTGCCTGGCAGCGTTGCTTCGGTGTGGCCGATGATCGAGTTGGCCAGGTCCTTCGGATCGATGTTGGTTTGCGGCGTCTTGTCCGAGTCGTACGGTTTCAGGTCGTTGAGGCTGACGCCGCTGTTGAGGCCGATGGCTTCGACGTTCGACAGGCCGCTGAGCAAGGCGAAGCTGGTGGTCGAGTTGTCGGTGGTGGTCGACGTGGTGCTGCTGCCGCTGCCGGCCAGGCTCGACAGCTCGTAAGTGCCGTCACCCTGAGCGTGAACGGTGCCCAGGTTGGTCGTCGACCAGCCGTAACGGCTGGTGTAGGTCTGCAACTGGGCAACGCCGTTGGAGTTGATGCTCAGGTAGTGCGTGTTGTCGATATAAGTGCTGAAAGTGTCGCCCAGCTTGTAGTTGCTGGTCGTCACCACGCTATCGAACTTCACGCTGCCGTACAGCGTCGGGTTGGTCTGCTCGCCGCTCTGGTAGTAAGTCGGCTGGCCGTCGGTGATGAAGTACGTGAGGTTCTTCGCCCCGGTATTGGCCACGGCGTCAGCGCTCTGGAACCAGTTAGCCGTGGTTTTGAACACGTCCTCATAGTTGGTGCCGCCGCCGGAAGTCATCGAGTCGAGCACGGCCTTGAGCTGGGTCAGCGCGTTCGGATCGTTGAGGTTCACCGATACCGATTTGTTGACCTGGGTGTCGAAGTCCACCAGGAAGATGTTCACCGTGCCCGAGTTGCTGCCACCCAGGCTCTGCTTGAGGGTGTTGAACACCGAGGTCAGCGAGTCTTTCGCCGCACTGATCGACGACGCGCTCATGCTGCCCGAGCTGTCGACCATGAACGCGATGTTGTAGTTGGTGCCCGGCACCACGGTCAGACCGCCGATGTCGGCAACAATGATGTCATTGCCATCGGTACCGGTGACGGTGTCATCGGCCGAGGTCGCGACAATGGCGTTATAGACCGCCGGTACCACGGTGACCGGAATGGTCGCGGTGCTGCTGGCCGAACCGCCGACCTGTTCGGTGGAGGTCGAAGTCACGGTCAGGTTGAACTGGCCGTTGTAGTACGGCGGTGGTGTCACGGTCAGGCTGCCGAGGTTCCAGCCGGTGACGTTGGCATCGCCGCTGGTCGCGGTGACCGTGAAGGTATGGCCTGCGCCGTCGCTCAGCACCGAGCCGACCGGCGCGCCACTGATCTTCACGCTCAGGGTTTCCGAACCGTCGGTGTCGGTCAGCGCAGTGCTGATAGCCGACAGTTTCACCGTGGTGCCTTCGGCGCCGGTGTTGAGTTTGTAGCCGTCGTAATAGCCTTCGCCATTGGTGCCGTGCAGATCGGAGACGGTCACGCCCGAATTGATCAGATCCTGCACGCCGGTGTAGATCGGCACGCCTGTGTTGCTCAGATCGATCGGCGTGCTGCCGTTGACCGACAGGTTGACGTCATAGCTGCCCGGGCCGCTCTGGTTGTGGTGGTAGATGTCGAGGGTGTAGTAGCCGCTGGTGGTCGGGGTGAACGAACCGCTGATCGCACCGCCCGCGCCCCAGGTACCCGACGCCACGTTCTTGCCGCCGATGGTGATCAGCAGGCTGTCATCGGCGATGCCGCTGAAAGAGTAAGTCTTGCCGGCTTCGAGGTAGATCAGGCCGGAAGTCTTCGACGCCGTGCCTGCCGCCACGCTGCCATCGGATTGCACGTTGGTCACGCTGCCGCTGGAGTTCGGCGTGCCGGCGCCGTCGATCACGTTTTTCAACGTGGTCGAATCCGCGCCGTTGCCGCTGGTGCCGAGGCCCGCCAGACCGGTCCAGACTTCCTTGATCAGGCCAGTGGACTTCACGCTGTTGTCCGCCACGCTCACGGTCGGGGCATCCGCCACTGGCGTGATGTCGATCTTCACGGTGCCGGTGTTGCCCAGCAGTTGGCCGTCGGTTGGCTGGAACTTGATCTGTGCGTAGTCGGCCTGGTTGTTGCCCATGCCAGTGCCGCCGTAACCGTTGACACCCGACTCGTTGGCATCCGGCATGAAACGCAGTTTGCCGGCGTCGATGTCAGCCTTGCTGAAGGTCTGGTTGTTGGCGACGTCTTTCCAGGTCGAGCCGTCCAGGTACTGCAGTTTGCCTTCGCCCGGCAGCTGGGTGATTTTCACACCGAGGCTGCTGGCCGGGCTGTCGACGTCGGTCACACCGAAGGTCGACCAGCCGAGGATCAGCGGGGTGTCTTCAGTACCGGTGACGTTGCTCGGTGCGGCAACCGGTGCGTCGTTGACCGCCACCACGTTGACCGTGGTGGTCGCGGTGTTGGAGTAATTGCCGCCATCGGTCACGGTCACGGTGATGATCCGTGGCACGGTGCTCGGGTTTTCACTGCCGTTGGTGAAGCTGATGTTCTTGATGGCCTGCATGTAGTCGGCCAGCGTTGCATTGCCCGACAGGGTCAGGGTCACAGTGCCGTTGGTGCTGTTGGCATTGATGGTGATGCCGTTGACGCTGTTGCCCAGGTTCAGCGCATCGCCGTCCTGACGGTTGGTCAGCACCACGGTGGCGCCGGTCAGCATGGTGCTGTCCGGGTCAGTGATGCTGATGTCGGTGTCAGCAATCGACACGCCGGCGCCCGGAGTGTTTTCGGTGAAGGTCACCTTGTAATCGGCACCAGTCGCGCCGCTGGAATTGTTGGCATCCAGGTCGATGACCGGCGGCGCGTCGTTGTCGATGATCGAGGTGCTGACGCTGCCATTGGTGCTGCTGACCGCGAGGTTTTCGAAGTTGCCGCCGGTAGCCGAGTCGATCTTGACCACGAAGTTCTCGGTGCCTTCGGTGATCTTGTCATCGATGGTGGCGACGTTGAACTGCGCGCTGCTGGCGCCTGCCGGGATCTTCACGGTGTACACACCGGTGAAATCCGAACCGTCGGCAGCGGTGCCGCTGTAGACGATTTTCAGGGTCACTTCGGTTTGCGCCGGGTGGTTCAGGCTGACCGTGTAGCTGGCGGTCTGGCCTTCGGTCACCGAGGTACTGCCGGTGATGCTGACCGTGGTGGTATCGATGGTGTCGGTGACGTTGGTCACCGCTGGTGTGTTGCTGGTCACCAGGTTTTCGAAGCTGCCACCGCTTGTGCCAGTGATGGTTGCCTGCACGGTGCCCGCGTCTTTGTAAACGTCGTCAGCCGGAGCGGGAACAGTCACGGTGCCGGTGGTTTTGCCGGCGTCGATGGTGATCACCGAACCGTTGGACAGCGTCACGGTGACTGGCGAACCAGCCGCGTTGGTCAGCGTCGCGGTGTAGGTGATCTGGCCACCCTCGGCCACGGTGCCGGTCGCGCTGAGCGTCAGGTTGGTGGTGTCGATGGTGTCGGTCACGGTGGTGCTGACCGGCGTCTTGTCGGCAACCAGATTCTCGTAGTTGCCGCCGCTGACGTTGGTGATCGAGTTGGTCAGTGGCGCATGACCGGTCAACGCGTCGTTCGGTGCCGTGGTGGTCACGGTGCCGGTGGTTTTGCCGATGTCGATGGTGATCTGCTGACCATTGGCCAAGGTCACGACGACCGGCGAACCGGTCACGGCTGCGCCGACGGTCGCGGTGTAGACGACGTTGCCGCCTTCAGCCGCCGTGCCGGTTGCAGTCAGTTTCACCGTGGTGGTGTCGATGGTGTCGGTGACGCTGGTCACGGCTGGTGTGTTGCTGGTCACCAGGTTTTCGAAGCTGCCACCGGTGGCGGTCTTGATCGTGGCCTGGACGGTGCCGGCGTCTTTGTAGACGTCGTCAGCCGGAGCAGGAACGGTCACGGTGCCGGTGGTTTTGCCGGCTTCGATGGTGATTACCGAGCCGTTGGACAGCGTCACGGTCACTGGCGAGCCAGCGGCGTTAGTCAGGGTCGCGGTGTAGACGATCGAGCCACCTTCGGCCACGGTGCCGGTCGCGCTGAGCGTCAGGTTGGTGGTGTCGATGGTGTCGGTCACGGTGGTGCTGACCGGGGTTTTGTCAGCCACGAGGTTTTCGTAGTTGCCGCCAGTGACGTTGGTGATCGAGTTGGTCAGCGGAGCGTGGCCGGTCAACGCATCGTTTGGTGCGGTGGTGGTCACGGTACCGGTGGTTTTGCCGATGTCGATGGTGATCTGCTGACCATTGGACAGCGTCACGACCACTGGCGAACCGGTGACAGGCGCACCGACCGTCGCGGTGTAGACGACGTTGCCGCCTTCAGCCGCTGTGGTGGTCGCGGTCAGTTTCACCGTGGTGGTGTCGATGGTATCGGTAACGCTGGTGACGGCCGGCGTGGTGCTCGGCACCAGATTTTCGAAGTTGCCACCGGTGGCGGTGCTGATCGTCGCCTGCACGGTGCCGGCGTCTTTGTAGACGTCGTCAGCCGGAGCGGGAACAGTCACGGTGCCGGTGGTTTTGCCGGCGTCGATGGTGATCACGGCACCGTTCGACAGTGTCACGGTCACTGGCGAGCCAGCGGCGTTGGTCAGGGTCGCGGTGTAGACGATCGAGCCACCTTCGGCCACGGTGCCGGTCGCACTGAGCGTCAGGTTGGTGGTGTCGATAGTGTCGGTCACGGTGGTGCTGACCGGGGTCTTGTCGGCTACGAGGTTTTCGTAGTTGCCGCCGGTTACGTTGGTGATCGCATTGGTCAGGGGTGCATGACCGGTCAGTGCGTCGTTTGGCGCAATGGTGGTCACGGTACCGGTGGTTTTACCGACTTCGATGGTGATGTTCTGACCGTTGGCCAACGTCACGGTGACTGGCGAACCGGTGACCGGAGCACCCACCGTCGCGGTGTAGGTGACGGTGCCACCCTCGGCTGCGGTTGTGCTCGCAGTGAGTTTCACGGTCGTGGTGTCGATGGTGTCGGTGACGCTGGTCACTGCTGGTGTGGTGCTGGTTACCAGTTTCTCGAAGTTGCCACCGGTGGCGTTGCTGATAGTGGCCTGGACGGTGCCGGCGTCCTTGTAGACGTCGTCAGCCGGTGCCGGAACAGTCACGGTGCCGGTGGTTTTACCTGCTTCGATGGTGATCACCGAACCGTTGCTCAGGGTTACGGTGACTGGCGAGCCAGCGGCGTTGGTCAGAGTCGCGGTGTAGGTGATCTGACCACCTTCAGCGACAGTGCCGGTCGCGCTGAGCGACAGGTTTGTGGTGTCGATGGTGTCAGTGACCGTGGTCGAAACCGGCGTCTTGTCAGCAACCAGATTTTCATAGTTGCCGCCGCTGACATTGGTGATCGCGTTGGTCAGTGGCGCATGACCGGTCAACACGTCATTCGGCGCGGTGGTGGTCACGGTGCCGGTGGTTTTGCCCACTTCGATGGTGATGTTCTGACCGTTGGCCAGAGTCACGACCACAGGCGAACCGGTGACCGGTGCGCCAACTGTCGCGGTGTAGGTAACGGTCCCACCCTCAGCCGCCGACTCGGTCGCGGTCAGTTTGACCGTGGTGGTATCGATGGTGTCGGTGACGTTGGTCACGGCTGGAACGGTGCTCGGCACCAGGTTCTCGAAGTTGCCACCGGTGGCGGTGCTGATCGTGGCTTGCACGGTGCCGGCGTCTTTGTAGACGTCGTCAGCCGGGGCTGGAACGGTCACGGTGCCAGTGGTTTTACCGGCCTCGATGGTGATCACGGCACCGTTGGACAGCGTCACGGTCACTGGCGAGCCAGCGGCGTTGGTCAGGGTCGCGGTGTAGACGATTGAGCCACCTTCAGCGACCGATGGCGTAGCACTCAGCGCCAGATTGGTGGTGTCGACGGTGTCGGTGACGTTGGTCGAAACCGGCGTCTTGTCGGCAACAAGGTTCTCGTAGTTGCCACCGGACACGTTGGTGATCGAGTTGGTCAGCGGCGCGTGGCCGGTCAGCGCGTCATTTGGCGCCGTGGTGGTCGCGGTGCCGGTGGTCTGGCCAACACCGATGGTGATGGTCTGACCGTTGGCGAGGGTCACGGTGACCGGCGAACCGGTGATTGGAGCACCCACAGTTGCAGTGTAAGTGACGTTGCCACCCTCGGCTGCGGTTGTGGTCGCAGTGAGTTTCACGGTCGTCGTGTCGATGGTGTCGGTAACGCTAGTGACTGCCGGTGTGGTGCTCGGCACCAGATTCTCGAAGTTGCCACCGGTGGCGGTGCTGATCGTCGCCTGCACGGTGCCGGCGTCTTTGTAGACGTCGTCCGCTGGCGCCGGAACGGTCACGGTGCCAGTGGTTTTGCCGGCCTCGATAGTGATCACGGCGCCGTTCGACAGGGTTACCGTCACTGGCGAGCCAGCGGCGTTGGTCAAGGTTGCGGTGTAAACAATCGAGTCACCTTCGGCCACGGTGCCGGTCGCGCTCAGCGACAGGTTGGTGGTGTCGACGGTGTCGGTGACGTTGGTCGAGACCGGTGTCTTGTCGGCAACAAGATTCTCGTAGTTGCCACCAGTCACGTTGGTGATCGAGTTGGTCAGCGGTGCGTGGCCAGTCAGTGCGTCGTTTGGCGCAGTGGCGGTCGCGGTGCCGGTGGTCTGGCCAACACCAATGGTGATGGTTTGACCGTTGGCCAGCGTCACGACAACTGGGGAGCCGGTAACCGGAGCACCGACAGTCGCAGTGTAAGTAACGGTGCCACCCTCAGACGCCGATTCAGTCGCGGCCAGTTTGACCGTGGTGGTATCGATGGTGTCAGTGACGTTAGTCACTGCCGGTACGGTGCTCGGCACCAGATTCTCGAAGTTGCCACCGGTTGCGGTCGAAATGGTTGCTTCGACTTTGCCCGCATCTTTGTAGACGTCATCAGCCGGTGCCGGAACGGTCACGGTGCCAGTGGTTTTGCCCGCTTCAATGGTGATCACGGCGCCGTTGGACAGGGTCACGGTCACTGGCGTGCCGGCCGGGTTGGTCAGCGTGGCGGTGTAAATGATCGAACCACCTTCAGCGACCGAATTGGTAGCGCTGAGCGACAGATTGGTGGTGTCGACGGTATCGGTCACGGTGGTGCTGACCGGCGTTTTGTCGGCCACGAGATTTTCGTAGTTGCCGCCGGTTACGCCAGTGATCGCGTTGGTCAGCGGCGCGTGGCCGGTCAACACGTCGTTCGGCGCGGTGGTGGTCACGGTCCCCGTGGTTTTGCCCACTTCAATAGTGATGTTCTGACCGTTTGACAGGGTCACGACGACAGGCGAACCGGTGACTGGAGCGCCCACGGTGGCGGTGTAAGTGACAGTACCGCCTTCGGCCGCCGACTCGGTCGCGGTCAGTTTGACCGTGGTGGTGTCGATGGTGTCGGTGACGTTGGTCACGGCCGGTACAGTGCTCTGCACCAGGTTTTCGAAGTTGCCGCCGGTGGCAGTCGAAATGGTCGCTTCAACCTTGCCCGCGTCTTTGTAAACGTCATCAGCCGGAGCCGGAACGGTCACTGTGCCGGTGGTTTTACCCGCTTCGATGGTGATAACCGCGCCGTTCGACAGGGTCACGGTCACTGGCGAGCCAGCGGCGTTGGTCAGGGTGGCGGTGTAAACAATCGAACCGCCCTCAGCGACAGAGCCAGTGGCGCTCAGCGACAGATTGGTGGTGTCGACGGTGTCGGTGACAGTGGTCGAAACCGGCGTCTTGTCGGCAACGAGGTTCTCGTAATTGCCGCCGGTTACGCCAGTAATTGCGTTGGTCAGCGGTGCGTGGCCAGTCAGTGCGTCGTTCGGCGCGGTGGTGGTCACGGTACCGGTGGTTTTACCCAGTTCGATGGTGATCTGCTGACCATTGGACAGGGTCACGACCACAGGCGAACCGGTGACTGGAGCGCCTACAGTGGCGGTGTAGGTGACAGTACCGCCTTCAGCTACGGACGTATCGGCAGTCAGTTTGACCGTCGAGGTATCGATGGTGTCGGTCACTTCGGTCACGGCCGGCGTCGTGCTCGGCACCAGGTTTTCGAAGTTGCCGCCAGTCGCGGTGGAAATGGTTGCTTCGACCTTGCCGGCGTCTTTGTAGACGTCGTCAGCCGGGGCTGGAACGGTGACGGTGCCAGTGGTTTTACCCGCCTCGATGGTGATCACGGCACCGTTCGACAGTGTCACGGTCACTGGCGAGCCAGCGGCGTTGGTCAGGGTGGCGGTGTAGATGATCGAGCCACCTTCAGCGACCGATGGGGTAGCGCTGAGCGACAGGTTGGTGGTGTCGACGGTGTCGGTCACAGTCGTGCTGACTGGAGTTTTGTCTGCCACGAGGTTTTCGTAGTTGCCGCCGGTTACACCAGTAATGGCGTTGGTCAGCGGTGCGTGGCCAGTCAATGCGTCGTTTGGCGCAGTGGCGGTCGCGGTGCCGGTGGTCTGGCCAACACCGATGGTGATGGTCTGACCGTTGGTCAGCGTCACGACGACAGGCGAACCGGTAACTGGCGCGCCAACGGTGGCGGTGTAGGTAACGGTGCCACCTTCGGCTGCCGATTCGGTAGCCGTCAGTTTGACGGTGGTGGTGTCGATGGTGTCGGTAACGTTGGTGACCGCCGGAACAGTGCTCGGTACCAGACTCTCGAAGTTGCCGCCCGTCGCGGTGGAAATGGTTGCTTCGACCTTGCCCGCGTCTTTGTAGACGTCGTCAGCCGGGGCTGGAACCGTCACGGTGCCGGTGGTTTTACCGGCCTCGATGGTGATCACGGCGCCGTTCGACAAAGTCACGGTCACTGGCGAACCAGCGGCATTGGTCAACGTCGCGGTGTAGGTGATCTGACCACCTTCGGCCACAGTGCCGGTCGCAGTCAGCGACAGATTGGTGGTGTCGACGGTGTCGGTGACATTGGTCGAAACCGGCGTTTTGTCGGCAACCAGATTCTCGTAGTTACCGCCACTCACGTCGGTGATCGAGTTGGTCAGCGGCGCATGACCGGTCAACGCGTCGTTTGGCGCGGTGGTGGTGACAGTGCCAGTGGTTTTACCCACTTCGATGGTGATGTTCTGACCATTGGCCAGAGTCACGACCACAGGCGAACCAGTAACCGGCGCGCCAACCGTGGCGGTGTAAGTAACGGTGCCACCTTCGGCTGCCGATTCGGTAGCCGTCAGTTTGACGGTGGTGGTGTCGATGGTGTCGGTGACGTTGGTCACCGCCGGAGCGGTGCTCGGCACCAGGTTCTCGAAGTTACCGCCAGTGGCAGTCGAAATGGTTGCTTCGACTTTCCCTGCATCTTTGTAAACGTCATCAGCCGGTGCCGGAACGGTCACGGTACCGGTGGTTTTACCCGCCTCAATCGTGATGACGGCCCCGTTCGACAGGGTCACAGTCACTGGCGTGCCGGCCGGGTTGGTCAGCGTCGCGGTGTAAACAATCGAACCGCCTTCAGCCACCGAATCGGTCGCGGTCAGGTTCAGGTTGGTGGTGTCGGTGGTGTCCGAAACCGCGGTGTCAGCCGACTTGCCGTCGGTCACCAGTTTTTCGTAGTTGCCACCAGTCGCGCCGTCGATGGTCACGCTCAACGAGCTGCCGCCCGCCAATGGGCTGTTCGGCGCAACGAAGTTCACGGTGCCGGTGGTTTCACCGACAGCGATGGTGATGGTCTGGCCGTTGGACAGGGTCACGACGACCGGCGAGCCAGTCACAGGCGCGGTCACGGTCGCGGTGTAGACCACGGTTTCGCCTTCGGCGACGTTAGCCGTGGCAGTCAGCGACACAGTGGACGTGTCGATGGTGTCGTTGACGGTGGTGACCGCTGGAGTGGTGCTGGTGACGAGGTTCTCGAAGTCGCCACCGGTCGCGCCCTTGATGGTCGCTTCAACGGTGCCGGCGTCTTTGTAGACGTCGTCCTTCGGTGCATCGACGGTCACGGTGCCGGTGTTTTTACCGGCCTCGATGGTGATGGTCGCGCCATTGCTCAACGTTACGGTGACCGGGCTGCCGGCAGCGTTGGTCAACGTCGCGGTGTAGGTGATCTGGCCACCTTCGTTCACCGCGCCAGTGGCGCTCAGCGACAGGTTGGTGGTGTCGACAGTGTCGGTCACGGTAGTGCTGACCGGGGTTTTGTCGGCCACGAGGTTTTCGTAATTACCGCCGCTGACGTCAGTGATCGAGTTGGTCAGCGGCGCGTGGCCAGTCAACGCGTCGTTTGGCGCGGTGGTGGTGACGGTGCCGGTGGTTTTGCCGACTTCGATGGTGATGTTCTGGCCGTTGGCCAACGTCACCACGACCGGCGAACCGGTGACTGGCGCGCCGACAGTGGCGGTGTAGGTGACGGTGCCACCCTCGGCAGCCGACTCGGTGGCCGTCAGTTTTACGGTCGAGGTGTCGATGGTGTCAGTGACGTCGGTCACCGCTGGCGTGGTGCTCGGAACGAGGTTCTCGAAGTTGCCGCCGGTAGCGTCCTTGATGGTGACTTCGACTTTGCCGGCGTCTTTGTAGACGTCGTCGGCTGGCGCCGGAACAGTCACGGTGCCGCTGGTTTTACCGGCCTCAATGGTAATGACGGCGCCATTGGACAGGGTCACGGTGACCGGCGAACCCGCCGCGTTGGTCAGCGTCGCGGTGTAAACGATCGAACCGCCTTCAGCCACAGTCCCGGTCGCAGTCAGCGACAGGTTGGTGGTGTCGACAGTGTCGGTGACGTTGGTCGAAACCGGGGTCTTGTCGGCCACCAGGTTCTCGTAGTTGCCGCCGCTCACATCAGTGATCGCGTTGGTCAGCGGCGCGTGACCGGTCAACGCATCGTTTGGTGCGGTGGTGGTGACGGTGCCGGTGGTTTTGCCGACTTCGATGGTGATGTTCTGACCGTTGGCCAGAGTCACGACCACCGGCGAACCGGTAACCGGCGCGCCAACAGTCGCGGTGTAAGTAACGGTGCCACCTTCAGCAGCCGATTCTGTCGCGGTCAGTTTGACCGTGGTGGTGTCGATGGTATCGGTGACTTCGGTGACGGCCGGAACGGTGCTCGGCACCAGGTTCTCGAAATTGCCGCCAGTGGCAGTCGAAATGGTCGCTTCGACTTTGCCTGCGTCTTTGTAAACGTCATCAGCCGGGGCTGGAACGGTGACGGTGCCGGTGGTTTTACCCGCCTCGATGGTGATCACGGCGCCGTTCGACAGGGTCACGGTTACTGGCGAACCAGCAGCGTTGGTCAGTGTCGCGGTGTAGGTGATCGAACCGCCCTCGGCGACCGAGTTGGTGGCGCTGAGCGACAGGTTGGTGGTGTCGACGGTGTCGGTGACGCTGGTCGACACCGGGGTCTTGTCGGCCACGAGGTTTTCGTAGTTGCCGCCGCTGACGTTGGTGATCGAGTTACCCAGCGAGGCCTGACCGGTCAGCGCGTCGTTTGGCGCGGTGAAGGTCACGGTGCCGGTGGTTTTGCCGACTTCGATAGTGATTTGCTGACCGTTGGCCAGGGTCACAACGACAGGCGAACCGGTAACCGGCGCACCAACAGTCGCGGTGTAAGTGACGGTGCCACCTTCAGCCACGGTGGTATCTGCGGTCAGTTTCACGGTCGAGGTGTCGATGGTGTCAGTGACATCGGTGACGGCTGGCGTGGTGCTCGGAACGAGGTTCTCGAAGTTGCCGCCGGTAGCGTCCTTGATCGTGACTTCGACTTTGCCGGCGTCTTTGTAGACGTCATCGGCAGGCGCCGGAACGGTCACGGTGCCGGTGGTTTTGCCCGCTTCGATGGTGATCACCGAGCCATTGCTCAGGGTCACGGTCACTGGCGTGCCAGCCGGATTGGTCAGGGTCGCGGTGTAAACGATCGAACCACCCTCGGCCACAGTCCCGGTCGCGCTCAGCGACAGGTTGGTGGTGTCGGTGGTGTCGGTCACGCTGGTGCTGACCGGGGTTTTGTCGGCGACCAGATTTTCGTAGTTGCCGCCGGTAACGCCGGTAATCGAGTTACTCAGTGGCGCCTGACCTACCAGTGCATCGTTCGGTGCAGTGGTGGTGACGGTGCCGGTGGTTTGGCCGACTTCGATTGTGATGCTCTGGCCGTTGGCCAGGGTCACGACCACCGGCGAACCGGTGACTGGCGCGCCAACCGTCGCGGTGTAAGTGACGGTGCCACCTTCAGCCACGGTGGTGTCGGCAGTCAGTTTCACGGTCGAGGTGTCGATGGTATCGGTGACTTCGGTAACGGCTGGAACGGTGCTCGGCACCAGGTTCTCGAAGTTGCCGCCAGTCGCGGTGGAAATGGTCGCTTCGACCTTGCCCGCGTCTTTGTAAACGTCATCCGCCGGCGCCGGAACCGTCACGGTGCCGCTGGTTTTGCCAGCCTCGATGGTGATGACGGCGCCGTTGCTCAGGGTCACGGTGACTGGCGAGCCAGCCGCGTTGGTCAGGGTCGCGGTGTAAACAATCGAGCCGCCCTCAGCCACGGAACCGCTCGCGCTCAGCGACAGGTTGGTGGTGTCGACGGTATCGGTGACGCTGGTCGAAACCGGCGTCTTGTCGGCCACGAGGTTTTCGTAGTTGCCGCCGCTGACTTCAGTGATCGAATTACTCAACGGCGCGTGGCCGGTCAGCGCGTCGTTTGGCGCAGTGGTGGTCACGGTGCCGGTGGTTTTACCCACTTCGATGGTGATCTGCTGACCGTTGGCCAAGGTCACCACGACAGGCGAACCAGTGACTGGCGCGCCAACGGTAGCGGTGTAAGTGACGGTGCCGCCTTCAGCCACGGTGGTGTCGGCAGTCAGTTTCACGGTCGAAGTATCGATGGTGTCAGTGACATCGGTAACGGCCGGAACGGTGCTCGGTACCAGATTCTCGAAGTTGCCGCCGGTGGCGTCCTTGATCGTCACTTCGACTTTGCCGGCGTCTTTGTAGACGTCATCGGCAGGCGCCGGAATGGTCACGGTGCCCGTGGTCTTGCCCGCTTCGATGGTGATCACCGAGCCGTTGCTCAGGGTCACAGTGACGGGCGAACCAGCAGCGTTGGTCAGCGTGGCGGTGTAAATAATCTGGCCACCTTCAGCCACGGAACCGGTCGCGCTCAGCGACAGGTTGGTAGTGTCGGTGGTGTCGGTCACGCTGGTGCTGACCGGGGTTTTGTCGGCCACGAGGTTTTCGTAGTTGCCGCCGGTGACGCCAGTAATCGAGTTGCTCAGTGGCGCCTGACCTACCAGTGCGTCGTTTGGCGCGGTGGTGGTGACGGTGCCAGTGGTTTGGCCGACTTCGATGGTGATGCTCTGGCCGTTGGCCAACGTCACCACGACAGGCGAACCGGTGACTGGCGCGCCAACGGTAGCGGTGTAAGTAACAGTGCCGCCTTCAGCTACTGTCGTGTCGGCGGTCAGTTTGACCGTCGAGGTGTCGATGGTATCGGTGACGTCAGTGACGGCTGGCGTGGTGCTCGGAACGAGGTTCTCGAAATTACCGCCCGTTGCGTCCTTGATCGTCACTTCGACTTTGCCAGCGTCTTTGTAGACGTCATCGGCAGGCGCCGGAACGGTCACGGTGCCGGTGGTCTTGCCTGCTTCGATGGTGATCACCGAGCCATTGCTCAGGGTCACGGTCACTGGCGAACCAGCCGCGTTGGTCAGGGTCGCGGTGTAAGTGATCGAGCCACCTTCGGCTACCGTGCCGGTTGCGGACAGCGACAGGTTGGTGGTGTCGACGGTGTCGGTCACGGTGGTGCTAACCGGGGTTTTGTCGGCTACCAGGTCTTCGTAGTTTCCGCCAGAAACGCCGGTGATCGAATTGGTGATCGGCGCGTGGCCGGTCAATGCGTCGTTCGGTGCAGTGGTGGTCACGGTGCCGGTGGTTTTACCGACTTCGATGGTGATGTTCTGACCATTGGCCAGGGTCACAACGACAGGCGAACCGGTAACCGGTGCACCGACAGTAGCGGTATACGTGACAGTCCCGCCTTCAGCCGCCGACTCGGTAGCGGTCAGTTTGACGGTGGTGGTGTCGATGGTATCGGTAACGTTGGTGACCGCTGGCGTGGTGCTCGGAACGAGGTTCTCGAAGTTGCCGCCAGTGGCGTCCTTGATGGTTACTTCAACTTGGCCGGCGTCTTTATAGACGTCATCGGCAGGCGCCGGAACGGTCACGGTGCCAGTGGTTTTACCGGCCTCAATGGTGATCACCGAGCCATTGCTCAGGGTCACGGTCACTGGGGTGCCGGCCGGATTGGTCAGGGTCGCGGTGTAAACAATCGAGCCGCCCTCAGCCACGGAACCGGTCGCGCTCAGCGTCAGGTCGGTGGTGTCGGTGACGTCAGTGACGGTGGTCGAAACCGGGGTTTTGTCGGCCGCCAGGTCTTCGTAATTACCGCCGGAAACACCGGTGATCGAGTTGGTCAGCGGTGCATTGCCGGCCAACGCGTCGTTCGGCGCGGTGGCGGTCACGGTACCGGTGGTTTTACCGATGTCGATGGTGATCTGCTGACCGTTGGCCAGGGTTACGACCACAGGCGAACCGGTGACTGGCGCGCCAACGGTGGCGGTGTAAGTGACGGTGCCACCTTCTGCCACGGAGGTGTCGGCGGTCAGTTTGACGGTCGAGGTGTCGATGGTGTCAGTGACTTCGGTGACGGCCGGAACGGTGCTCGGCACCAGATTCTCGAAGTTACCGCCCGTGGCGTCCTTGATCGACACTTCAACTTTGCCGGCATCTTTATAGACGTCATCGGCAGGTGCCGGAACAGTCACGGTGCCGGTGGTCTTGCCCGCTTCGATAGTGATTACCGAGCCGTTGCTCAGGGTCACGGTTACCGGGGTTTGCGCGGCATTGGTCAAGGTTGCGGTGTAAACGATCGACCCACCCTCGGCAACGGAGCCGGTAGCGCTGAGGCTAAGGCCAGTGTTGTCGATCGAGTCGGTCACGGTGGTGATCGCTGGCGTCGTGTTCGGCACCAGGTTCTCGAAGTTGCCACCGCTAGTACCGGTAATCGTGGTGCTGACGGTGCCGCCATTGTTGTAGACGTCGTTCGGCGCGGTTGGCACGTTGACGCTGCCGCTGGTCTTGCCGGCTTCAATGGTGATGGTCGAGCCGTTCGACAGGGTAATGGTGACCGGTGTCTGCGCAGCGTTGGTCAGGGTCGCGGTGTAGGTGATCTGGCCACCTTCGACGACGGTACCGGTGGCGGTGAGGCTCACGCTGGTGGTGTCGATCGAATCGGTCACGGTGGTGGTCGCTGGCGTCGTGTTCGGCACCAGGTTCTCGAAGTTGCCGCCGGTTGCACCGGTAATCGTGGTGCTGACGGTGCCGCCATTGTTGTAGACGTCGTTCGGCGCGGTCGGCACGTTGACGGTGCCGGAGGTCTGGCCGGCTTCAATGGTGATGGTCGAGCCGTTCGACAGTGTGACGGTGACCGGCGTCTGCGCCGGGTTGGTCAGGGTCGCGGTGTAGGTGATCTGACCACCCTCGACGACGCTGCCGGTAGCGGTCAGGGTCAGGCCGGTGTTGTCGATCGAATCGGTGATGGTGGTCACCGCCGGTGTCGGGTTCGGCACCAGGTTTTCGAAGTTGCCACCCGTGGCACTGGTGATGGTGGTGGTGACGGTGCTGCCGTTGTTATAGACGTCGTTGGCCGGGGTCGGCACGTTGACGGTGCCAGTGGTCTGGCCCGCGCCGATGGTGATGGTCGAGCCGTTCGACAGGGTGACGGTCACCGGCGTTTGCGCCGGATTGGTCAGGGTCGCGGTGTAGGTGATCTGGCCGCCTTCGGTGACGCTCGGGCCCGCCGTCAAGGTGACGGTGGTGGTGTCGATGGTGTCGGTGACCTGGGTCGTGGCCGGAGTGGTCGGCGGGGTCACGGTGATGCCGTTGCCGCCAGTGGTGCCGGTGACGGTCACGTCGATCTGGGTCGGATCGTTATAAACGGTGTCGTTCGGTGCCAGCGGCACGTTGACGGTGCCAGTGGTGGAGCCGGCCGGAATCACGATAACCGCGCCGTTGGACAGGGTGATGGTCAGGTCGGTCAGCGGTGCCTGGGTCAGGGTCGCGGTGTACACCAGCACGCCGCCGGCTTCGGTGATGGTCGGCGTGGCGCTGAGGCTCAGGGTCGACTCACGCAAGGCGTTGGTGGTGGTGTCGGTGGTCTGGCCACCGGTGATGTTTTGCGCCGCTTGCGCGCCTGAGTTGATCCCCGCCGTCGGGAAACCAATGGTCGGATCAACGCGGCCCGCCGTGGCATCAAGCATCACGAAGCTGTGGCCACCGCCAGCCGCACCGCCAGTACCCGCGGCCGTAGGGCCGGCAGCGGTGGCTTCAAGGGCGGTAGTCGGGTCGACACCTGCGGCGATGGCTTGCTGCAGTTCTGCTACTGATGGCGCAGCTTGCGCGGTGGCTTCGGCCAGGTCAGTGCTGGAGTCAGGGGCGTTGGCGCTCCACTGGGTTTCGCGGCCCAGATCGAGGGTGCGGCCATCAGCCAGTTCAAGCGACACGGCGCCGGAGAGGCCAGTGTCGATCTGGTCGCCGACATACAGGCGATCGCCTTCAACGAGTACACGGCGTACGCCCTCTGGGGACACCACGAATACCTGACCGACAATGCTTTTGACGACGGCAACAACACTGCTCATTGAAGACTCTCCGGGGTGTCACGTTCAGTTGACTTCCATGGACCTGATGGCATGGATGCCGATTCAGTCTGGACGTACTTTAAAAAAATGCGAAACAAGTTTGACGCATACATTCGTCAATAATTTGGCTAGATTCTTTCGCTATTAACTTTATGCCAAACTATTGACCTTCTGGGTGCCATCCTAAACAATCGCCCCACTAATGTCACATTGATATTTCCGCGGCGACCTGTCCTTCAGCGTGTGATCCAGTTCCTGTTTTGAACTTTCCGACATACGGTCATTCCGGTTGCCATCATCCGCCGCAGCAGCACGTTTTGCTGTGATTCAAGACAAGTAGTTCTGGGAAATCGTTACCATGCGTTCGCATTTGTTCAAGGCTCTACCTTTCGCTCTCGCCGCTTCATTCGCCCAAGCACAATCCTTACCAGAGGCTATGCAACAGGCCTTGGATGTCCATCCGGAAATCCAGGCAGGGGTCAACAGTCGTTTGGCCGCGGATTATCAGTTAAAGGCTGCAAAAGGTGGATACCTGCCCAAGGTCGATCTGCTCGGCGGTTATGGCCGTGAAGGCACCGACAGCGTGACCACCCGTGCCAACGGTGGTGGCAATCACTGGGAAACCCTGAACCGCAGCGAGTCAAGTTTACGTCTCTCGCAAATGGTCTTTGACGGTTTTGCGACGTCCAGCGAAGTCGGCCGTCAACAAGCCACCGTCAACTCCCGCGCCTACTCGTTGCTCGGCACCTCCGAGCGCACCGGCCTGACCGTCGCCCAGGTATACCTGGACGTGCTGACCCGCCGCGAATTCGTGCGACTGGCCGAGGACAACCTCAAGAGCCATCAGCGTATCTACGACCAGATCCAGTTGCGCACCCAGCGCGGCGTCGGCAGCGGTGCCGACCTCGATCAGGCCGAAGCGCGGATGGCCCAGGCCCGCAACAACCTGATCACCGAACAGACCAACCTGGCCGACTCGGAAACCAACTTCCTCAGCGCTGTTGGCCAGATGCCTGACCAACTGGAGCGTCCGGCACCGTTCATGGCCATGATGCCGGCCAACCTCAATGAAGCGCGCCAGCAGATGCTGGAAAACAGCCCGATCCTGCGCTCGGCCGAGTCCGATATCGCCGCTGCCGAAAAGCAGTACGAAACCGCCAAGTCGACCTTCTACCCGCGTTTCGATGCTGAATTGGGTCGTACTGCCGACAACGATCTCGACGGCCAGAACGGTCACAATAACGAATGGCAGGCGATGCTGCGCATGCGCTTCAACCTCTATTCGGGTGGCAGCAACAAGGCGGATCTGGAATCCAAGTCGTACCTGTCGAACCAGGCGCTGGACATCCGCAACAACGCCCTGCGTCAGTTGAACGAAGAACTGGGCCTGGCCTGGAACGCCTTGAACAACGCTAACGCGCAAGTGCCGATTGCTCAGCAGTACGTCGATCACAGCACCTCGGTGCGCACCGCGTACCAGCGCCAGTTCAGCCTCGGCGAGCGTACCTTGCTCGATTTGCTCGATAGTGAAAACGAGTTGTTCACCGCTTCGCGGCGTCTGGCTGAAATCAAAAACATTCAGTTATTTACTCAGTATCGAATCAAGGCGACCATGGGCGAGTTGCTCAGAAGCCAGGGAGTGGTCGCACCGTTGGCATCCGTTGTGCAGAACGACGTGAAGCCCAAGGTCCAGCTGCCTGGGATGAATTGAGTTATCCCTTTTCAACTGTCAAAGAGTGTCGAGCGTGGAATCAGAAGTCAGTCGAGTTCATCTCAGTCATGATCCACGCGCGTTGCACGACGATCCGTTACTGGATGGTCTGCTCGCCCTTTGCATGCTGCACCAGAAGCCCGCCAGCGCGGCAATGCTGACCACCGGCCTGCCGCTGCCCAAACAACGTCTGAGTGTCGAGTTGCTGCCCCGCGCAGCGGCTCGCGCTGGCCTGCAAGGTCGGGTGCTGCAACGCAAGCTGGAAGAAATTCCGGCGATTGCGATGCCGGCGCTGTTGCTGCTCAAGGACGGTCGCAGTGCCGTCCTGCTCGGCTGGCAAGGTGAAAACGAAGCGCGGGTGCTGCTCAGCGAAAGCGATGGCGGCGAGTCCGTGGTCAGCCGCGAACTGCTGACCGACGACTACACCGGCAAAGTCTTCTTCGCCCAGCCGCAACACAAATTCGACGTTAATCACGGCACGCTGATTCCGCGTGCGCGCTCGTGGTTCCGCGACACCCTCAAGCGCTCGCGCTGGCTGTATGCCGATGCGATCGCCGCCAGTTTCCTGATCAACATCATCGCCATGGCCGCGCCGCTGTTCGTGATGAACGTCTACGACCGCGTGGTGCCGAACCAGGCTGAGGCGACCCTCTGGGTACTCGCTCTGGGCATCACCGGCGCCTACATCTTCGACCTGATTCTGAAGAGCCTGCGCGCCCTGTGCCTGGACCTGGCCGGGAAGAAAACTGACCTGATCATCTCGGCCACGCTGTTCGAGCGCATCGTCGGCATGGCGATGAAATACCGCCCGGCGCGGGTCGGCAGCTTTGCGCAGAACATCCATGAGTTTCAGAGCCTGCGCGACTTCCTTGCGTCGCTGACCCTGACCAGCCTGATCGATCTGCCGTTCACCATCCTGATCTTTATTGTCATCGCGATTCTCGGCGGGCATCTGGTGTGGATCCCGGTGCTGGCATTCCCGATTGCCCTGTTGATCGGCTACGCCTTGCAGAAGCCGCTGGTGGCAACCATGGAACGCACCATGGCGCTGGGCGCCGAGCGTCAGTCGAGCCTGATCGAAACCCTCGCCGGTCTCGACGCGGTCAAGGTCAACAACGCCGAAAGCGAACGCCAATATCAGTGGGAACAGACCATCGGCACCCTCAGCCGCCTCGAACTGCGGGTGAAAATGCTCTCCGGTCTGGCGATGAACATCACCCTGCTGATCCAGCAGCTGGCCGGGGTGATCATGATCGTTTTCGGCGTTTACCAGATCATCGACGGCCACTTGAGCATGGGCGGTCTGATTGCCTGCTACATGCTCAGCGGTCGTGCGCTGAGTCCGCTGGCGTCGCTGTCCGGTCTGCTGACCCGTTACCAGCAAGCCCGCGTGACCATGACCTCGGTCGACCAGATGATGGAGCTGCCGCAGGAGCGCAACTTCGAAGAGCGCCCGCTGAGCCGCAAGGTTCTGCAAGGCGCCATCGAATGCCGCCAGCTCAATTTCACCTACCCGGAACAACAGAATCCGGCGCTGAAGAACATCAACCTGGTGATCCGTCCCGGCGAGAAGATTGGCATCATCGGCCGCAGTGGTTCGGGCAAGAGTTCGCTGGCCAAACTGCTGGTCGGCCTGTATCAGCCGGACGACGGCGCGTTGCTGGTCGACGGTGTGGATATCCGCCAGATCGACGTCAGCGAACTGCGCTACAACATCGGCTACGTGCCGCAGGACATTCAACTGCTGGCCGGCACCCTGCGCGACAACCTCGTGTCCGGTGCGCGTTATGTCGAAGACGAACTCGTCCTGCAAGCCGCCGAACTGGCTGGTGTCCATGAATTCGCCCGTCTGCACCCTCAAGGTTATGAACTGCAAGTGGGCGAGCGCGGGCAGAACCTGTCCGGTGGCCAACGCCAGAACGTCGCACTGGCCCGGGCGCTGCTGCTCAATCCGCCGATCCTGTTGATGGACGAGCCGACCAGCGCCATGGACAACACCGGCGAAGAACGTCTCAAGCAACGCCTCGCCGCCGTGATTGAAAACAAGACCGTGGTGCTGGTGACGCACCGGGCATCACTGTTGTCGCTGGTGGATCGCCTGCTGGTGATCGACCGTGGACAGATTCTCGCCGATGGCCCGAAAGCCGCCGTGATGGAAGCGTTGAAGAAGGGGCAGATCAGTGTTGCTTAAGTCGGGTTTCAAGGATTCGATCCGTCGCTACTTCAAAGGCTCTGCATCCTTGCAGGGTCAGCCGCTGCCTGAGGTCAACAAAGCGCTGATCGAAGACGCCCCGCGCGTCGTGCGCCTGACGATCTGGGCGATCATCGGCTTCTTCGTGTTCCTGCTGCTCTGGGCCAACTTCGCCGTGATCGACGAAGTAACCAAGGGTGACGGCAAGGCGATTCCTTCGTCGAAGATTCAGAAAATCCAGAACCTCGAGGGCGGGATCGTCTCCGAACTGTTCGTCAAGGAAGGTCAGATCGTCGAGGCCGGCGCACCGCTGATTCGGCTGGATGACACGCGATTTGCTTCCAACGTCGGCGAAACCGAAGCCGATCGACTGTCGATGCTGCTGCGCGTCGAACGCCTGAGCGCCGAGGTTGATGACCGTCCGCTGAATTTCCCCGAAGACGTGCTCAAAGCGGTGCCGGGTCAGGCGAAAAGCGAAGAATCGCTTTACGTCAGCCGCCGTCAGCAGTTGCACGACGAGATCGGCGGCTTGCAGGAACAGTTGATTCAGCGCCAGCAAGAGCTGCGCGAATTCGGCTCCAAGCAAGCACAGTATCGCCAGCAACTCGGCTTGCAGCGTCAGGAAATCAACATGTCCGAGCCGCTGGTGGCGCAGGGCGCGGTGTCCCCGGTGGAAGTGCTGCGGCTCAAGCGTGCCGAAGTGGAAACCCGTGGGCAGCTCGACGCCACCACGTTGGCAATCCCGCGTGCGGAGTCGGCGATCAAGGAAGTGCAGCGCAAAATTGATGAAACCCGTGGCAAATTCCGCAGTGAAGCGCTGACCCAGCTCAACGAAGCGCGCACCGACCTGAACAAGGCCAGCGCGACGGGTAAGGCCCTGGAAGATCGCGTCAGCCGTACATTGGTCACCTCGCCAGTGCGCGGCATCGTCAACAAGTTGCTGGTCAACACCATCGGCGGCGTGATCCAGCCGGGCAGCGACATGGTGGAAATCGTCCCACTGGATGACACCTTGTTGGTCGAAGCTAAAATTCGCCCGCAAGACATCGCCTTCCTGCATCCGGGGCAGGAAGCGATCGTGAAATTCACCGCCTATGACTACACCATCTACGGCGGGCTGAAGGCCCAGCTGGAGCAGATCGGTGCTGACACCATCACCGATGAAGACAAGAAAACCACTTACTACATGATTAAGGTGCGCACCGAGCGCAGCCACTTGGGCACCGATGACAAACCCTTGCTGATCATCCCGGGGATGGTCGCTTCGGTGGATATCATCACCGGCAAGAAGTCGGTGTTGAGTTATCTACTCAAGCCGATCATTCGCGCCCGGGCCGAGGCCCTGCACGAGCGTTAATTCTCTAGTGGCTTTGCTGGCCCAATCGCTGGCAAGCCAGCTCCCACAGGGTTCTATGCCGGGCACAAATCCCTGTGGGAGCTGGCTTGCCAGCGAAGGCGTCAGCCAAATCACACATCTCTGTCAGGAAGTGACAAAAACCGTCACTCACCACCCAGTCCATTCCTCACCATTCGCCATATCGTTATTCGCTAACGGTATTTAATTTCCAATTCTTATAGCTATAAAGTCACTCCCCTGCGTACCTGCCGACCAATCGGCGCGCCGCACGACCCGAACCAACACGCAATCCAGCGTGAGTTTCTGATCGACGAGCGCGCCTGTGAGCGCGCCGTGCGTGGGAGATTGAAAGATGTCCGCAGCTACTGCCACCCCTAGCGCCGCGACCGCCGCGCCGCAAACCTTCGAAATTCGCCCGTTCAGTGGTGCCGTTGGCGCCGAAATCATCGGCCTCGACCTGACCCGTCCGGTCAACGATGAGGACTTCGCCCGCATTCACCGTGCGCATCTGGATCATCACGTCGTGGTGTTCCGTGACCAACGCATCTCCCCGCAACAGCAGATCGATTTCAGCCGCCGCTTCGGCGTGTTGCAGATCCACGTGCTCAAGCAGTTCCTGCTGGCCAATCATCCGGAAATCCTCATCGTTTCCAACATCGTCGAGAACGGCCAGAACATCGGCCTCGGCGATGCCGGCAAATTCTGGCACTCCGATCTCTCTTATAAAGAGCTGCCAAGCCTCGGCTCGATGCTCCATGCGCAGGAGCTGCCGTCAGAGGGCGGCGACACGCTATTTGCCGACATGCACAAAGCCTGGGACAACCTGCCCGAAGCGCTGCGCAAAGCGGTCGAAGGGCGTTCTGCCGCGCATTCCTACACCGCGCGCTACAGCGAAACCAAATTCGAGGGTAACTGGCGCCCGACCCTGACCCCGGAGCAGCTGGCGCAGGTCGCCGAAGTGGTGCACCCGATCGTCCGTACTCATCCGGAAAACGGCCGCAAGGCGTTGTTCGTCAGCGAAGGCTTCACCACGCGCATCGTCGGCCTGCCGGCAGACGAGAGCCAACAACTGCTCGCCGAGCTCTACGCCCACAGCGTGCTGCCACAAAACATCTACCGCCATCAGTGGCAGCCCCACGACATGGTGTTCTGGGACAACCGTTCGCTGATCCATCTCGCCGCCGGCTGCCCTGCGCACCTGCGCCGCAAACTGTTTCGCACGACCATCCAGGGCGACGCGCCTTTCTGATTTGCCGGAGATTCGATCATGTCCAAACGTCTTCCATTCGCACCGCTGGCCGCCGCCATTGGCCTCGGTTTCAGTCTGATCGCCGGCAGCCTGCTGGCGCCGACCGTGGCCCACGCTGAAGGTGAAATCCGTATCGCCGAACAGTTCGGCATTGTCTATTTATTGCTCAACGTGGTGCGTGATCAGGGATTGATCGAGAAGTACGGCAAGCAGGAAGGCCTCGACATCAAGGTCGACTGGACGCAGCTCTCCGGCGGCGCGGCGGTCAACGACGCGCTGTTGTCCGGCTCCATCGACATTGCCGGCGCCGGTGTCGGGCCGTTGCTGACTATCTGGGATCGCACCCATGGCAAGCAGAACGTCAAAGCCGTGGCCTCGCTGGGCAACTTCCCTTACTACCTGGTGAGCAACAATCCCAAGATCAAAACCATCGCCGATTTCACCGAGAAGGATCGCATTGCGGTGCCGGCAGTCGGGGTTTCGGTGCAGTCGCGTTTCCTGCAATACGCGGCGGCCAAGCAGTGGGGTGACAAGGAGTTCAACCGCCTCGACAAGTACACCATCGCCGTTCCGCACCCGGACGCGACCGCTGCGTTGATCGCCGGCGGCACCGAACTGACCGGGCATTTCTCCAATCCGCCGTTCCAGGATCAGGCGCTGCAGAACCCGAATGTGCACGTGGTGCTCAACTCCTACGACGTGCTCGGCCCGAATTCGCCAACCGTGCTGTTCGCCACCGAGAAGTTCCGCAACGACAACCCGAAGACCTACAAGGCCTTCGTCGAGGCCCTGACCGAAGCCGCGCAATTTGCGCAGAACGATAAAGGCGCGGCAGCGGACACTTACATCCGCGTGACCAAGGCCAAGATCGACCGCGCCGAATTGCTGAAAATCATCGACAACCCGCAATTCGAATTCAGCGTCACGCCGAAAAACACTTATCCACTGGCCGAATTCCTCTACCGCGTTGGCGCGATCAAGAACAAACCTGAATCGTGGAAGGACTACTTCTTCCAGGACGCCAAACCGCTGCAAGGGAGCTGACTGAAATGAACGCCCCTTTGCCAGGCCACGCGGCCAGCAACCTGCTCGCCAGCACGCAAGCGCTGCTGGCGGTCGATCAAGTCAGTCTCGAATACCGCACGCCGCAACGTGTCGTGCGGGCGACTCATCAGGTCAGTTTCGAGGTCGATCAGCAGGATCGTTTCGTGCTGCTCGGCCCGTCCGGCTGCGGCAAATCGACCTTGCTCAAAGCCGTTGCCGGGTTCATTGCGCCATGTGAAGGCGAGATTCGTCTGCAAGGTCAGCGCGTCGATGCGCCGGGGCCGGACCGCATCGTGGTGTTTCAGGAGTTCGATCAACTGCCACCGTGGAAAACGGTGAAGCAGAACGTGATGTTCCCGCTGCTGGCCTCGCGCACCCTGAAGAAAAAACAAGCCGAAGAGCGCGCGCTGCACTATCTGGAAAAGGTTGGTCTGGCGGCGTTTGCCGATGCTTATCCGCATACCTTGTCCGGCGGCATGAAAGCACGGGTAGCGATTGCCCGAGCGCTGGCAATGCAGCCGAAAATCCTCCTGATGGACGAGCCGTTCGCCGCGCTGGACGCGCTGACCCGACGCAAGATGCAGGAAGAGTTGTTGCTGCTCTGGGAGGAAGTGCGCTTCACGCTGTTGTTCGTCACGCACTCGATCGAAGAGGCACTGGTGGTCGGCAATCGCATCCTGTTGCTGTCGCCGCATCCGGGGCGGGTGCGCGCCGAAGTGCACAGCCATCAATACGATCTGCAGAGCCTCGGCGGTGTGGCGTTTCAGGAATCGGCGCGGCGCATCCATCGGCTGCTGTTCGACGAAGGCCAGTCGCCGGAAACCGAACTGGATCATGACTTCAACGACATTCGCATCGCTTATTGAGCGGCCAGGAGGATTGCCCGATGAGCCATTCATCGTCTGCACGACAAGAGTTCGAAACGGTTCTCGAGCCGCTGACCAGCGTGCCGGTCGAGCGCGAATTACCGCTGGGCCAACGGCTGTGGCAACAGGGTTGGTTGCGTAAAAGCCTGATCCTGATTTTGCTCGCGATCATTTGGGAAATCGTCGCCCGGGTACAGAACAACGATTTGCTGCTGCCGAGCTTCGTACAGACCAGTCATGCGCTGTACGACGGTCTGCTCAGCGGTGAATTGCTGGGCAAGGTGTGGATATCACTGGTGGTGCTGCTCAAGGGTTACCTGATCGGCATCGTCCTGGCGTTTGCCCTGACCACGCTGGCGGTGTCGACTCAGTTTGGGCGGGACCTGCTAAGCACGCTGACCTCGATGTTCAATCCTCTGCCGGCAATTGCCTTGCTGCCGCTGGCCCTGCTGTGGTTTGGACTGGGGCAAAACAGCCTGATTTTTGTGCTGGTGCATTCGGTGTTGTGGGCGCTGGCTCTCAACACCTACGCGGGGTTTCTCGGTGTGTCGGAAACCCTGCGCATGGCCGGGCGCAACTACGGGCTGAAGGGCATGCGCTTTGTCTTGTTCATCCTGATTCCGGCGGCGCTGCCGTCGATTCTCGCCGGACTGAAAATCGGCTGGGCGTTTGCCTGGCGTACGTTGATCGCGGCTGAGCTGGTGTTCGGGGCGACCAGCGGTAAGGGTGGATTGGGCTGGTACATCTTCCAGAATCGCAATGAGCTGTACACCGACAAGGTGTTTGCCGGGCTCGCCGTGGTGATCCTTATTGGTTTGCTGGTGGAGAATCTGGTGTTCGACACCTTGGAACGGGTGACGGTGAAGCGTTGGGGCATGCAGCGCTGATTTGTCGCGCCCAGACCCGCCCATTCGCGAGCAGGCTCGCTCCCACATTTGAAATGCATTCCCATGTGGGAGCGAGCCTGCTCGCGAAAGCGTCCAACCGGCCACCGCCTCATTAGCTGAATGTTTGCTAGCATTGCGCGTAGATCAATCCAGATCTGCCACGAGTGCTTAGCATGCAACTCCCGGACATGAACCTTCTGGTTGCCCTCGACGCCCTGCTCGATGAGGGCAGCGTGGTTGGCGCCGCCAGACGGATGAACCTCAGTCCGGCGGCTATGAGTCGCACGCTGACGCGCATCCGCGAAGCCATCGGCGATCCGATTCTGGTGCGCGCAGGTCGGGGCCTGGTGCCAACGCCCAAGGCCCTGGAGTTGCGCGAACAAGTGCGCGATGTGGTCGAGCGGGCCGCGCTGCTGTTCCGCTCGGCTGACGACGTCGATCTGAGCACCTTGCGTCGCCGCTTCAGTATTCGCGCCAACGATTTTTTTATCGGCGTGTACGGTGGCAAGCTGTTCGACACCCTTGATCAAAAGGCCCCGCATTGCGAGCTGCGCTTCGTTCCGGAGGGTGATGGCGACGACGAAGCGCTGCGCGAAGGGCGGATTGATCTGAGTGTCAGCAACAATCGCCCGGTCAGTCCGGAAGTCAAAGTGCAGAACCTCTTCTCCACGCATTTCGTTGGCCTGGTGCGCGAGGATCACCCACTACTCGACGATGAAATCACTGCGGAACGCTATGCCGGGTTTTCCCATATCAGCATGTCGCGCCGGGGTATTGCCCGCGGCCCGATCGATACCGCGCTGAATGCGTTGGGGCTGGAGCGGCGGGTGGCGGTGATTGCGCCGAGTTTCCACGCAGCGATGTTTGCCTTGCCCGATTCCGACCTGATTTTGCCGGTACCCAAAGAAGCGCTGCTCAGCGTGCGAAGGTTGGGATTGAAGCTGCGCTCGTTCAACCTGCCGATCCCGTTGCCGACCATGATGCTGACCCAGGCCTGGCACCCGCGCTTCGACAAGGACCCGGCGCACCGCTGGCTGCGCGAGACCCTGAAGACTTGCTGCGACGAAACCTGGTTGGCCGCCCAACCCTGATTCGAAAACCTCACAACCCCCCCCTGTAGGAGTGAGCCTGCTCGCGATAGCGGTGTATCAGTCGCCGACAATCTCGACTGAAATGGCGCCATCGCGAGCAGGCTCACTCCTACAGGGAATAGTTGCGCCAGACGCACTTATAAACTGCCAATAAGTCAATTTTCGTCAGCACAAAGCCCGACTAAGATGCTCCGGTATTTTCCTCCCGGAGTAGCTATTTCATGACATCCCTGACGGTCACGGCGTCCATCGCTGCGGCCAGCCCGGCGACGGTGGCGACGCCACCGTCATTCGGGGCGCGGATTATCATCGGCCTGGTTGGCGTACTGCTGGCGGTGCTGGTGTCGGGCCTCAACGAGATGGTGACCAAGGTCGCCCTGGCCGATATTCGCGGCGCGCTGAACATCGGCTACGACGAAGGCACCTGGCTGGTCGCCAGTTACACCGCCACCTCGGTGGCGGCCATGGCGTTTGCGCCGTGGTGTTCGGTGACCTTTTCGCTGCGCCGGTTCACCCTTTGTGCAATCAGCCTTTTTACGCTGCTCGGCGTGCTCTGTCCGTTCGCCCCGAACTACGAAAGCCTGCTGTTGATGCGCACCCTGCAAGGCCTGGCCGGCGGGGCGTTGCCGCCGATGCTGATGACCGTTGCCCTGCGCTTTCTGCCGGCCAATTTCAAACTCTATGGCCTGGCCGGTTACGCGCTCACCGCAACCTTTGGTCCGGGGCTCGGCACGCCGCTGGCCGGCTTGTGGACCGAATACGTCGGTTGGCAATGGACGTTCTGGCAAATCATCGTGCCGTGCCTGATCGCCATGGTCATGGTCGCTTACGGCATACCCCAGGATCCGCTGCGGCTGGAACGCCTCAAAGCGTTCAACTGGAAAGGCCTGCTGCTGGGCTTCCCGGCGATCTGCATGTTGGTGATCGGCCTGTTGCAAGGCAATCGGCTGGACTGGTTCGAGTCGAAACTGATCTGCGCGCTGCTCGGCTCGGGATCGCTGTTGCTGGTGGCGTTTCTGATCAACGAGTGGTCGCAGCCGATTCCGTTTTTCAAGTTGCAGATGCTCGGTATCCGCAACCTGTCATTTGCCCTCATGACCCTGGCCGGGGTGTTGGTGGTGCTGCAGGCGGTGGTGTTGATTCCGTCGAGTTATCTGGCACAAGTACAGGGTTATCGCCCGGTACAGACCGCGCCGATCATGTTGATTGCTGCGCTACCGCAATTGATTGCGTTACCGCTGGTGGCAGCGTTGTGCAACCTGCGTTGGGTCGATTGCCGCTGGGTGCTGGGGGCAGGTTTGAGCATGTTGATGCTGTCCTGCCTCGGTGGCTCGCTGCTGACCTCGGAGTGGATTCGCGACAATTTCTACGTCCTGCAATGGCTGCAGATCTTCGGCCAGCCGATGTCAGTGTTGCCGCTGTTGATGCTCTCGACCGGCAGCATCCAGCCAATGGATGGACCGTTTGCCTCGGCATGGTTCAACACCGTGAAAGGCCTGGCGGCGGTGGTGGCCACCGGGGTAATCGAGGCGCTGACCACGGCCCGGCTGCATTTCCACTCGACCATGTTGGTCGACAGCCTCGGCAACTCGCCACTGGCCGATCGCAGTGATCCGGGCCTTGCCCATCGCTTGCACGAACAGGCCGTGGTGCTGACTTCTTCCGATCTTTATCTGTGCATGGCCGGCGTCGCGGTGGCGCTGGTCCTGCTGATTTTCTGGCTGCCGACGCGGATCTTTCCGCCGCGCGCGCCGACCTGATGGCTGTAATGAAACAGAAGGTTTTTATGACAACTCAAGCAAAGCAAAAAATCGCGGTCGCCGTGGCGGCTGCACTGGCTGTCGGCGTGCTGCTGTATCTGGCAGTGCCGGGTCTGTTCGGCAAACGTACGCAGCAAAACACCAACGATGCTTTCGTCTCCGCTGACTTCACCTTGGTCGTGCCGCGTGTGGCCGGGTTCATCAAGGAAGTGCTGGTGGAAGATAACCAGCAAGTGAAGGCCGGGCAGTTGTTGGCGCTGATCGATGACCGTGATTTGCGGGCTGCCGCTGAAGCGGCGGATGCGCAAACGCTGGTCGCCCGTGCGCAGTTGCAAAATGCCAAGGCGACGCTGGAGCGCCAGACCTCGGTGATCGCGCAAGCGCAGGCTTCGGTGGTGTCGGCCAAAGCCGAAATGGCCTTCGCCCAGCAGGAGCTGAACCGCTACAACCACCTCGCCGGCGTCGGTGCCGGCACCGTACAGAACGCGCAACAGGCTCGTACTCGCATCGATCAGGCCACGGCGCGTCTCGACACGGCCACGGCGAAACTGGCGGCCGAGCGCAAGCAGGTCGACATTCTTGCCGCGCAACGTGATGCCGCCGAAGGCACTTTGAAACACGCGCAAGCAGCGCTGGAAATCGCCAGTTTCGAGCTCTCCTACACACGCATCACCGCGCCACAGGACGGCATGGTCGGCGAGCGTGCGGTGCGGGTCGGCGCCTACGTGACACCGGGCAGCAAGCTGCTGGCGGTGGTGCCGTTGAAGGAGGCCTATGTGGTCGCCAATTTTCAGGAAACCCAACTGACGGATGTGCAGCCAGGGCAGCAGGTGCAAGTGCGTGTCGACAGCCTCGGCGGCGAGGCCCTGAGCGGTCGAGTCGAGAGTATTGCCCCGGCCACCGGCGTGACTTTCGCGGCGGTGAAGCCGGATAACGCCACCGGCAACTTCACCAAGGTGGTGCAGCGGATTCCGGTGAAGATTGTGCTGGCGCCAGGTCAGCCAATGGCCGAGCGGCTACGGGTGGGGATGTCGGTGGAGGCGAGTATCGATACCCGCAGCTCGGCGACGTCGGTGCGTGAGGTGACTCAGCGATGAAAGGTGTTGAATCGGCTGGCGCCATCGCTGGCAAGCCAGCTCCCACAGGGTTCCTCGGCGGGACCAAACAATTCGGGCAACCTGCGCAATCCCTGTGGGAGCTGGCTTGCCAGCGATTAGGCCATTTGCAGCCAATCACCTTGGGTGCCTTGCTCATGGCAAGCCTCACCGCTTGCTCAGTAGGCCCTGACTTTCAGAAACCCGAAGCCACCCAAATCGCCGACTGGGCCAAACCCGCCAAGTCAGCCCCCAGCCAAGCTGTCAGCGAACCCCTGAACGAACGTTGGTGGGAAGTCTTCAACGACCCGCAACTCTCGGCCCTGACCCAGCGCGCCGTACGCAGCAACCTCGACCTGCAACTGGCCAGCAGCCGTTTGCAACAAAGTCGTGCCGCGCGCCAGGTCATCAGCGCCGACCGCTATCCGAGCACCGCCGCCACCGGCAGCTACGCACGCGAACGCAACAGCGGCAAAGGCCTGAGCGACCCCTCCGGGCACAATGGCGATTCCGCGTTCAACCTGTGGGACGGCGGTTTCTCTGCCTCCTGGGAACTGGATTTCTGGGGCCGTGTGCGCCGGGAAACCGAAGCCGCCGACGCCAACCTCGAAGTCGCCGAAAACGACCGTCGCGGCGTGTTGCTGGCCGTGCTCGCCGACACCGCGCAGAACTACATTCAACTGCGCGGTGTGCAGAACACCCGCGCCGTCACCGAGCAGAACCTCGACGTGGCGCGGCACAGCCTGAAACTCTCGCAATTGCGTCTGAACGACGGTGTGGCGACCGATCTCGACGTCGCCGAAGCCGCCGCGCAAGTCGCAGCCATCGAGTCGCGATTACCTGCGCTGGAACAACGCCAATCGCAACTGATCAACGCCATCAGCCTGTTGATGGGCGAGCCGCCACAAGCTTTGGCCCAACAGTTATCCACCGATGCAGCGGTGCCGCAGTCGCCGTTGCAAGTTGCTATCGGCTTGCCGTCGCAACTGGCCGAGCGGCGTCCGGACATTCGGCAGGCCGAAGCGCGCCTGCACGCCGCCACCGCCAACATCGGCGTGGCCAAGGGTGATTTCTATCCGCGCATTACCTTGTCCGGAAACCTCAGTTCGCAAGCCATGCAGCTCAGCGATTTCGGTTCGTGGGGCTCGCGTGCCTTCGGCATCGGTCCGCAATTCAGCTTGCCGCTGTTCGACGGCGGACGCCTGCGCGGCATGCTGCAACTGCGCGAAGCCCAGCAACAGGACGCCGCCATTGGCTACCAGCAAACCGTGCTGCGCGCCTGGCACGAAATCGACGATCAACTGACCGCGTACAACGCCAGTCAACGCCGCCGCGACAGCCTCGCTGAAGCCGTACGCCAGAACCAGATCGCCCTGCGCACCGCACAACAGCAATACGTCGAAGGCGTAGTCGACTTCGTCAACGTCCTCACCGTGCAAGGCGCGTTGCTGGCCACGCAGGAACAGTGGGTGGAAAGCTCGACCGGGGTTTCACTGGCGATGGTGGGTTTGTACCGGGCGTTGGGCGGGGGCTGGGAGTCGGTGTATCCGATAGCGAAACCTGCTACCAGTAATCCGGTTTGATCGCCGGTTTCTTGTGCGTGGGCACTCGGTTTGGAAACTGATGAAGTTGCAGTTCTTCATTGGAAATAACGCGTCTCAACCAGTGCGAGTTATCTTTCAAAGAACCTGGAGGAGGGCGAATAGAACCAGTCCGATAAGGAAGGATCACTCCAATGACCAGGTCGGGAAAATCTGTTCGAAGGGCCTTCAGTGCAGGGGTCATATCGGTATCACTGGAAACCAGAATGATTTGATCAATACTCTCAGCACCCTCGAGCATTGTTTGTCGGCTCGCAGTGCGATACATGCTGATTGCTATATGAACATCGGTTTCTTTTCTTCCAGCTTCCAGATATCGACTTTGTCCTGACGTGACGCATGGGTGTTTTTATCTACAAACCTTGGCGCTTTGGCTGGCTCTAATTGATGTCTGCCGAAATGCACGGCGACCTTGCTGGCACGAAGGGCCCTCACGTATGCATCCTGAGCCTCTTTGGAAACGCGGCCACGGGTTGCCAACTGGGGTTTGATCGGAGAAGTGAAATAGTCAATCGATACGACTGAGCTTTGAGGGTTTTCGATGAAGGCTATGTGCGTCAGCAGGCTGTGCAGGTTCAGCCATTTATAGGGTGTACCAGCGAGCAAGCCGTAAAACAGGTTGTATCCATCAACGAAAAATGCGGTACGCACAAAAAATCCTCAGAAACGAAAAAACCGGCCTAAGCCGGTTTTTTCATCCCCAACTGCCAGCGAACTGAATCGCTACGTACGGGGTTGAGTAAGGCAATCCTAGATTGAGGGCGTCATGCAGGTCAACCACCAAATAATTGCAGGCTCACTCCGCTGATTTATCTTCAGCACCGGCTCGCCAGTTTTGGTTGCTAATACCAACCGGGGTCAAGCCATTTAAGGGCTTCTGTATTAGAGGTTGTTGCAGAGAAAGGTACATCTGGTCTGCGTTTCTTCTCGTTGGTAGTTTGTCTATCACCATTTTCGTAATGAGCAATTGGTAGCGTCCTCAATTCGTGTAGGAAGTCGGGGTTTGCCTACCTTTCTTAAACAACCATGGAGCAGCCCTCTCTTTTGAAACATTACATTTCCATGGAGTGATGGCCTTTCGCTTGACGCTAACCTCCGCTGTCGTAGACTCCGCACATCCGTCAGGGAGTAGCGGTTATGCAGCGTTTTCGTGGTTGGGTTTTTGGATTGACCTTAATAACGTGTGCAGTTCAGGCGCAAACGCCCGGGCCAGACGATCCGCTGCTGGATAACCCGGCGTCCGGCACGGCTGTCGCGAGCAGTGAAGCGCGGGGTGTGTTGCGCGCGCGGGATCAGGCGACGCTGGCCAGCGAGTTGTCGGGGCGGATTGTCGAGTTGCCGTTCAGCGAGGGTGAGTCCTTCAAGAAGGGCGATACCCTGGCGCGATTCGATTGTTCGGCCTATCAGGCCCAGCTCAATGCCGCGCAGGCCGCCAATCGTGGCGCCGGTGAAGAGTTGGCGCACAACAAACAGCTGGCCGCGCTCAACTCTGTTGGCCGTTTCGAAGTGGCGCGGGCCGAGGCCAAGGTCAGCGAGACCCAGGCGCAATCTCAGGTTTATCAGGTGCAGGTCAAACGTTGCAGCGTGATCGCGCCGTTCGATGGGCAAGTGGTGGAACGCAAGGTTCAGCGCTATGAAAGCGTGCCGGCTGGCGCGCCGCTGCTCGATGTGGTCGACAACCGCACCCTGGAAATTCATTTGCTGGTGCCGTCACGCTGGATGGCCCGGCTCAAGCCCGGCCAGTCCTTTAGCTTTGTCCCTGATGAAACCGGCCAACCCATCGACGCCACCGTAAAACGTCTAGGTGCGCGAATCGACGAAGGCAGCCAGACCCTGTTGCTGGTCGCGACTCTCCCTGAAGCCAAAGGATTGCTGGCCGGCATGAGCGGTACGGCGCGTTTCCCGGAGCTTAAGTGAACGCCCCGGTGAGCGGCGCCGCCGAGCAGGTGTTCGCGCGGTTCCTTGACCTTGAACGTCAGACCCGCGCCGCCCGTGACGCCTCGCAACTGGCCTACAGCCTGGTCAATGACGGCCAGTCGCTGTTCGGCTTTCGCCATGCGGCGCTGTTGATCGCCGGCAAGGTGCAGGCGGTGACGGGCGTCAGTGCGGTAGAGCCGAACGCGCCGTTCGTCGCGTTCGTCGAGCAAGCCGTGGCACACCTGTTCAAGCAGGATGTGTTGAAACAGGCGCGGGTGATTACGCCAGAGCTGGTCAGCGACTCGATCCACGCCGATTGGCGCAGTTTGTCTGCCGCGCAGGTGTTCTGGCTACCGTTGATTGATCGCGACGCTCAGGTCTTCGGCGGTTTGTGGCTGGCCCGCGATGTGCCGTGGAATCCCTCCGAACAAGTGCTGTTATCGCAACTCGGCGACACCTACAGCCATGCCTGGCTGGCGCTGCAACCACGCAAACCGTGGCGACTGCGCTGGACGCGCAAACGTCAGGTGGCGCTGGTCGCCGTGGTATTGCTCGGGCTGCTGATCCCGGTGCGCCAATCGGTGCTGGCGCCGGCCGAAGTGGTGCCGCTGGGCGGTCGCGTGGTGGCAGCGCCGCTGGACGGAGTGATCGCCGAATTTCTGGTCAAACCCAATCAGACGGTGAAAACCGGCGACGTCTTGGTGCGGTTCGAAAGCACCACGCTCAAGGCCCAGGCCGATGTCGCTGAACGCGCATTGGGCGTGGCCGAGGCGGAACTGAAATCCAATTCCCAGCGCTCGTTTGCCGATGCCGAATCCAGCTCACGCGTCGATTTGCTCGCCGCCCGCGCCGAGCAGAAACGCGCCGAACGCGACTACGCCCGCGAGTTGCTCAATCGCAGTGAAGTGCGTGCCGAACGCGACGGCATCGCAGTGTTTGCCGATGCCGAACGCTTGACCGGCAAACCGGTGCAGACCGGCGAACGGTTGATGGAAATCGCCGATCCGAACCAGGCCGAATTGCGCATCGAACTGGCGGTGGGCGACGCGATCTCGCTGGAACCGGGTGCGGAAATCTCGCTGTTTCTCGACAGCGATCCGCTGAAACGCCACCTCGCCACGCTGGAGCGCTCGGCCTACGAGGCGCAACCGACCGCCGGCGGGCAGCTTACTTACCGGCTGGACGCCAATTTCGCCGATGCCCCACCGCGCATCGGCCTGCGCGGCACGGCGAAAATATTCGGCGATCGCGCACCGCTGGCGCTGTACCTGCTGCGTCGGCCACTGGCCGGCCTGCGTCAGAGCGTGGGCCTGTAAATGCATCTGCCGAGCCTGCGTGCCGACCTGCAATTGTCGCCCGCGGCGCCGGCATTGGACGGCTCGCCGCGCTGGACGTTGGCCGATCCGGTGCGTGGTCGCTATTTCAAACTTGGAACGGCGGCGATGCGTCTGCTGCGTCACTGGTCGCTGGGCGATGCCGAACAAGTCTTGCGCGCCGCCAATCGCGAACCGGGCCTGCCGCTGGACGGCAGCGAGCTTGAGCAGTTGCTGGAGTTTCTGCGCGGTCACGATTTGATCAGCGCCATGGACGATCAGCAGCGCGCCAGTTATCGGCTCAAGGCCTTGGCGCAGAAGCAGAGTCTGTGGCAAATCCTGCTGCATCAATATTTGTTTTTCCGTATTCCCCTGTGGCGCCCGGACGCGTTTCTCAATCGCGCCTGGCCATGGCTGGAGCGCTTTGGTCCGCGCCTGTTGCGCTACGGTTTGCCGGCAACTTTGGCGTTGGGCGTGTTTCTGGTCTCGCGGGACTGGCAACGGTTTGTCGGTACGTTCCCGCATCTGTTCAGCCTCGGCGGCGCCCTGGCGTTCGGCGTGGCGTTGTTTTTCGCCAAGCTGTGCCACGAGTTCGGTCATGCGTTCATGGCCAAGCGTGCCGGCTGTCGAGTGCAAAGCATGGGCGTGGCGTTCATGGTGCTGTTGCCGATGTTCTACACCGATGTCAGCGATGCCTGGCGGGTCAATGATCGTCGCGCACGGTTGCTGATTGGCGCGGGCGGCGTGCTGGCCGAATTGCTTCTGGCCTGCATCGCGCTGCTGGTGTGGTCGCTGTTGCCCGATGGCCCCAGCCGCACGGCAGCGTTCATGCTCGCCAGCGCGACGTGGATCACCACGCTGGTGGTCAATCTCAATCCGTTCATGCGCTTTGACGGTTATTTTCTGATCAGTGATTTCTGGGAAGTCGACAACCTTCAGGGCCGGGCGTTTGCCTTGTGTCGCTGGCGCTTGCGCGAGTTTTTGTTCGGCTATGGCGCACCCGCGCCGGAGCCTTGGTCGCCGAAGATGCAACGGCGTTTGCTGATCTGGGGGTATGGCTCGTGGTTGTGGCGTGCGGCGTTGTTTTTCGGGATCGCGCTGGCGGTCTATCACCTGTTCTTCAAGGTGTTGGGGATCTTCCTGATGCTGGTGGAACTGGTGTGGTTCATCTTTCTGCCGATCATGCGTGAGTGGCGCCAGTGGTGGACGCGCCGCGAGCAGGCGCATGGTCCGCGGGTGTTGCTCAGCAGTCTGGCGGTGCTTGCGCTGTTGTTGGTGCTGATCGTCCCGTGGCGCAGTTCCGTGGAATTGCCGACGATGCTCGAAGCCGGGCGCGCCAGTGCTTTGCATGCGCCGACGGCGGCGCGGGTCAAAGCGGTGAAGGTGCAGGACGGTGAAAAAGTCGCGCAGGGCGATGTACTGATCGAACTTGAATCGCCGGATCTTGAGTCGCGACTGGCGATTGTCCGTCGGGAAATCCAGATCCAGCAGTTACTGATGCGCCGCCAGGCCGGTCGCAGCGAAACCGCCGCCGACGCCGGTATCGTCGAGCAACGGCTGGCCGAAGCCGTCGCTGAATACCGCGGCCTCAGCGCCCAGCGCGAGCGTTTGCTGCTGCGCGCACCGCATGCCGGCAATGTGCGGGATCTGCTGCCGAACCTCACGGTCGGCCGCTGGCTGTCGACCAAGGATGCGCTGGCGCGGGTCGTCGAGGGTGGCGCACGCCTGCGCGGGTATCTCGCCGAAGCCGAGTTGTGGAGGGTCAAGCCCGGTGCCAGCGGGCGGTTTATCGCTGATGATCCGATGCACCCGGCGCTCGCCGTGCAACTGAATGAAATCGACACCAACGGCGTGGCTTATGTTGATCAGGAAGCGCTGACGTCCGATCACCACGGGCCGATTGCCGTACGCCGTGATCAACAGCAACGGGCGGAACCGGTGCAGGCGCAATACGGCGCAAGGTTAAGTGCGCTGGATACGGCGCCGACACCGCTGCAACCGTTACGCGGCGTGGTGGTGTTGCAGGGCAGCGGTGAGTCGTTGCTCGGTGTCGCGTGGCGGCGGATGGCGGCGCTGGGAGTCAGGGAAAGCGGTTTCTAACGGAGAGCGGCGATGTCGGATAACGCAACAGTGGCGGTTGAGGGATTGGTGGTGCGGCCTTCGCGGGCAACGGACGGGCCATTTCTGCACAGTCTGTATCAGACGGCGCGGCCGGATCTGCAATGGATCGACGGCGAGCAGGAGCTGGTTCAGCAGGTGGTCGCCCAGCAGTTTCAGGTGCAGGAGCAGGGCATGGGCGACAGCTACCCCAACGCCATGCACTACGTGGTGGAAAAACTCGGCACGGCCATCGGTGCACTGAGCACTGATTTCGGTGCCAACGAGATTCGTGTGCTGTATCTGGCCTTTATCCCGCAGGCGCGTGGCCAGGGATTTGGGCGCGCCGTGCTGCAAGGGGTGCAGAAAGCCGCGCAACAGATTCGCTGCCCGGTGGCGACGGTGGTCTGGACCAATAATCCCCACGCGCGCCGACATTATCTGGCGTTGGGGTTCGCGGTAGAAGAAAGCAATCCAGCCGCCGAACGCCTCGTCTGGTACCCGCAATAACCCCGTGTAGGAGCTGCCGCAGGCTGCGATCTGTTGACCTTGATCTTAAAGGCAAGATCAAAAGATCGCAGACTTCGGCAGCTCACAAGAAACGAGTCAGTTGAAGGTGACGTGGAAGTAAGCCATCGCCGGGTCCCGGCCCATCGGTGGCACCCGTGAGACGAAGATACCCTCGACCCGTCCCAGTTCCGGTAACTCCAGGGCACACAAGCCGTCGACAAATTCAGTCGGTGCCAGAGTGTTCAATTCGACGCAGAACGGCATGCGTTCGCTGTAGCGCATTTTCGCCAGCGGTTTTTCTTCGAGTTCCCCGATATGGATTTGCAGCGTGCCGCCATCGGGCAGGTACAGGGTGCCGATCCGCCCGAGAAGTGCCTGAAAGTGTTGGCTTTTAACCGATTGCAGCATGGTTTCGCTCCGGCAAAGTGGGGAACCGGGGGAAGGTGATCCCCCGGTGGTCGATCAGTTACGCGAAGGGAAAATGCCGCTCAGCGCGATGCTGAAGTTGAGCACCAGATACGGGTTCATGATTGCCATCGGCAGGCCGTTGCCTGTGGGGCTGATGGTGCCGCTGATGGTGGTCGATGCACCCTTGAGCGGGATGGCCGAGGCGCCTTGCGCGTCGGAGAAGATATTCGCCAGCCCCGGCCCGGTGCCCGAAGCACCCATGTAGGAATTGGTGGCGGTGGGGATGCCTACCGGGTTGCTTGCCGGGTTGGCCAGTTGCACGGTGGTGGTGGCGGTGAGGCCGGCGAGGGTGTGGGTGTGGTTCGGCAGGTTGTTGAGGGTGGCGGTGACTTGTTCGGCGCCGGATATTTCTCCCATGACTCTCGGCGTCAGGCCCCCGCCATTGCCTTGGCAGATCGGCATGCGGCTCTGCAGGTTGGGCAGACCGAAGTTGACGGTGCCGTTGCCGCCGTAGGTGGTGCCCAGCAATGCAAACAGCGCCTGGTTCTGGTTGATTCCGATGATCTGACCATTGCACAAGGCCCAGCCGCTGGGCGCATAGTTGAAGGCAAACGTCAGAACAGTGCCCATGTAAACGTCCATAAAGTCCTCATCCTTCTGATTGGTGGTCGGCGGGCCAATCGTGGACTCCGGCAGTTCCGATGCCTTCGCCTGCCATGGCCAAGTCTCGCCACGCCAGAGCGTAGACGCGGATTGGCAAGGTTGCCGGATGTCGTGAAAGCGCTACCTGGCATCGACGGGTATCCGGTGACTGACCTACAGTGACTGTTGAGTTTCGACTCATGAATGCGTGGTATTGGGGCGCGGCAAAAAGAGGCAGCAATGGCGGTAAACAGAGTTATTCCGATGGGCGATACGCAGGACCCGCACGCGACGCCGGGGTCAGGGTTTGGCAACTTGCATTTAATCCGCTGGGCCAGGGAATACTGGCTGCTGCCAATCATGCTGTTGGCGGCAGCGGTGCGTTTTTATGACCTGACGGCGGCGGCGATCTGGGGTGACGAGGGATCCAGCCTGCTGCTGGCTCGTTATTCGCTGGGCGGGATCTGGCACCACGCGGCGTTCGATGTGCATCCGCCGCTGTACTTCATGTTGCTGCATGGCTGGATCGAGCTGTTCGGCGACGGCATTTTTGCCCTGCGCTGTCTCAGCGCGTTGGCCGGCATTGCCGCAGTCGGCCTCGGCGTGTGGCTGGTGGATCGACTGGCCACGCGCCGCGCCGCACTCATCGCCGGCGTGTTGCTGGCGTTGCTGCCGACGGCAGTGCGCTACAGCCAGGAAGTGCGCATGTATTCGCTGCTCGGGTTGCTGCTGATTGCGGCCACGCTGGCGCTGGTCTACTGGATCCGTCGTCCGCAGCGCCATCGCTATCTGGTGTTTTATGCGCTGTTGATGACCGCCGCGTTGTACACCCACTACTTCGCCGTGCTGGCGGCGCTGTGTCACTGGATTTATCTGGGGGTGATCCGCGTGCAGCGCGGTTACCGGTTCCGGCATATCCAGCGTGCCAGTTGGTGGCTGGCGAATCTGGCCATCGTTGTGCTGTACCTGCCGTGGCTGCCCAATCTGCTCGATCTGATGCAGCACATGGAGCAACTGAAAGTCGGTGGCGATGTCGGCTGGGAGGACCCGGTTACGCTGTCGTCGCTACCGTCGATGGTCTGGTCATGGCTGATTCAGGACGACGGCGAACAGCTGCCGCTCCCGGTCTTCCTGGCGCTGCCATTGGCGCTTTTGGGACTCGCGGCGGTGGCGGTGATGCGAGATCGCAGTGTGTCCCGTGGCAGTGTTCTGCTGGCGCTCTATACCGGGCTGCCACTGGTGCTGGTGTTTGCGGTGTCGTTTATCACGCCGATGTTCATCGAACGGTATCTGACCGCTTATGCGCTGGGCTTGCCGCTGCTGGCGGCACTGGCCATTGACCGTTTGTACAGTCGCACGCGGGCGTTCGCGCTGGCGGTGTTGGTGTCGTTGATCGGAGTTGAACTGATTGGCGTGAGCAACAACGCGATGGTCGACAGCAACGATCAACTCGACCATGTGGTGAATTACGTCAATCAGCATTTCCAGCCCGGTGACCGCATCGTCACCAGCGACATGCTCTGGTATCTGAGTTACGTCTATTACGATCGAACCGGCGTTCAAGTGCGCCTCTACACGCCACCCGCAGCCGACGGCCATTCAACGCGGCCGAATGAGTACGGTTTTGGCACGCTGGTGACCGACGATGTCTATCTCGACAGCCTTGCCGAGTTGCCCGGCAAGGACCGGGTCTGGTTGGTCGGGACCTTCGGTGATCCGGGAGAATTTCCGTCGTTGCCAAAGACTTGGCAAGCCGGCGGCGAAGCGCACGCGGGCGGGGTTCAAGCGCGATTGTTCGTGCCGAAATCGACGGCTGAATGAGCCTAGAATGGACTAAAACGTTTCACCTTTATATTCGCGATTAAAAATTAACTGCTTAGTCCTTTTTGCTCTGAATTGATATCAAAACACTACTAGTCGAAGGGTTACTGTTGAACTACGCTTTGTCGGACAAAAGGACTTCTGATTACGGTGAAGGGATTGCAGCAGTTCCACTTTATCTCCGGCTTGCCGCGCTCAGGCTCGACCCTGCTTTCTGCGATCCTTTTGCAGAATCCGCGCTTTCACGCCGGTATGACCAGCCCGGTCGGCTCCCTCTTCTCCAGCGTCCTCGAACAATGCAGCGCCGGCAGCGAATTCGGCGCGGTCATCGACAACCAGATGCGCCGTCGTCTGTTGCGTGGATTATTCGATTCCTTCTATGCCGACAAGGCCGACAAACCGGTGGTGTTCGACACCAACCGCCAGTGGAGCGCGCGCCTGCCGGCAATCAATGACCTGTTTCCCAAGGCCAAGGTCATTGCCTGTGTGCGCAACGTCGCCTGGGTGATGGACAGCCTCGAGCGGTTGTACCGGGCCAATCCCTACGAAAACACCAAGCTGTTCGGCGATGCCGTCGAACGCAACACGGTCTATAGCCGCTGTGAAACCCTCGCCCAGCGCAATCGCCTGGTCGGTTTCGCCTGGGCGGCGCTCAAGGAAGCCTATTACGGCGAACATGCCGATTCGCTGCTGATCATCGACTATGACTTGCTGACCCAGGCCCCGGAACGGGTACTGCGACTGGTCTACGAGTTCATCGGCGAGCCGTGGTTCGAACACGATTTCGACCATCTGGCCTATGACGCCCCGGAATTCGATCAAGCCCTCGGTGTGGCCGGCCTGCACAAGGTCAAACCGAAGGTGGCCCTGCAGTCGCGGCGCACCATCCTGCCGCCGGATTTGTTCAAGCAATACGCTGATTTGTCCTTTTGGCTCGATGGCTCAGCCAGCGCCGCCAATGTCATTCGTATGAAGTCCGACGCCGCGATCAGTTGATCGCGGCGTTTTTCATTGATGTATCAACAACTGTGTTCGAGTCCGGGTGAGCGACATGTGGTGGAGCAAGAAACAAGCGCAGGGAACCGCAGGCCAACGCACGCTGGCGGCGCCGATGATCATGCCGCTGGAACCGCGCATGCTGTTCGACGGCGCTGTCGCCGCCACCGTGGCCGACACCGCAGCCCAGGCCGATAGCCACCCCACGGCGGACGCGGCCAAGACGCCAACCGCCGATCACCCGTCGGTCAGCAAGGACACCCATGGGCAGGCCGACGCCGCTCCTGCCGCCAGCCCGGTTGCGGTGCCGGGCCAGAGCGTGGTGTTCGTCGATTCGCGGGTCAAGGATGCCGACAGCCTGCTCAAAGGGGTCGCGCCGGGCACACAAGTGGTCAAGCTCGATGCGAGCAAGGACGGCTTGCAGCAGATCGCCGACTACCTGGGGCAGCATCAGGGCGTCAGTTCGGTGCAGATCATTGCTCACGGCAATGCCGGTGACTTGTGGCTGGGCGACAGCTACCTGTCTGCCGACAACGTCGCGCAACGCAGCGCGATCCTTGGCGAAATCGGCAAGGACATGAATGTCGGCGGCGACATCCTGATCTACGGCTGCTACACCGCCGAAGGCGAGCGCGGTCTGAGCTTCGTTGACTCGCTCGCACAACTGACCGGTCGCGATGTGGCGGCTTCGAACAACCGTACCGGGGTGGGTGGCGACTGGGATCTGGAAATCGCCACCGGCACCATCGAAAGCGCCAACGTGCTGTCGACCAAGGCCATGAGTGAATATCAGTGGGGCCTGGCCACGTGGACCGCCACCAACAATGCGAACACCGGGGTTGGCTCGCTGCGCGCAGCCCTGGCCTCGGCGCAGAACGGCGATATCGTCACGTTCAGTAGCGGCATGACCGTGCAACTGACGTCTGAATTGCTGATCAACAAGAACATTACCGTCGATGGCGACCTGAACAATGATGGTGTCGCCGACGTCACTCTGGATGGTCAGTACAAAACCCGGGTCGTGGAAATCACCTCTGGCAGCACGGTGACGCTGGACGGTTTGGTGATCACTCGCGGCCTTGTTTCCGGTAACGGCGGCAATGGCGGCTACGGGGCGACCGGCGCCATGGGCGGCGGGATCTTCAACGCCGGTATTCTCACGCTGAACAACGTCTCGGTAACCGGCAACGCAGCAGCGGGCGGTGGCGGTGGCGGTGGTGTCACGGGCGCCAACTATGGCGGTGGCGGTGGCGGTGGTGGCGGCCTCGGCGGTCAGGGCGGCGGCCATGGCGGCATTGCCGGGCCGGGTACCGGTACGCTGGGCGGCCAGGCCGGCAGCGGCGGCGTCGGCGGTTACGGTGGCGGTTACGACGCGACGCACATGGGCGGTCGCGGTGGCAGCACAACCGGTGGTGTTGGCGGTGTCGGCGTGGCTGATTACAGCAACGGTGGCAATGGCGGCACGGCCAGCAACGGCACTATTTCCATTGGCGGCGGCGGTGGCGGCTCCGGCTGGGACAAGGTCGGCGGCGTCGGCGGCAATGCCGCCGGCGGTATTTACAACGCCTCGACCGGCACCCTGAAAATCGTCGGCACCTCGGTCATCAGCAACAACATCGGTGCGGGCGGCGGTGGTGGCGGTGGCAGCGGCCTGGGCAGCAACAATCTCAACGGCGGCGATGGCGGGCGCGGTGTCGGCGCGATCTGGAACCAGGGCGGCACGGTATTGATCACCGCTGCCAACTTCAGCGCCATCAGCGGCAACGCTGCCGGCAACGCTGCCGGCAGCGGCGCCGGTGGCACGGAACTCGGTGGCGGCGTGTCGGGTTCTGTGCCGTTGGCCTTCGCAGCGATCTACAACAACGGCGGCACGCTCAACACCGCCTATGTAGAGCCGCCGACCGCCACCATCGTGATGGCCGACACGGCGCTGAAAATCGGCGAAACCTCGCTGGTGACCATCACCTTCAGCCGCGCAGTGACCGGCTTCACCAACGCCGACCTGACGATTGCCAACGGCACGCTGACGGCGGTGAGCAGCAGCGACGGCGGCCTGACGTGGACCGCGACTTTCACGCCGACCAACAACATTACCGACAGCACCAACCTGATCACCCTCGACAACACTGGGGTGAATGCGATCAGCGACGGCGTGGCGGGCGTCGGTACGACCAGTTCCGTCAATTACGCGATCGATACCGCACGGCCGACCGTGACCATCGTGATGTCCGATACGGCATTGAAAATCGGTGATACCTCGCTGGTGACCTTCACCTTCAGTGAAGCCGTGACCGGCTTCACCAACGCTGACGTGACCATCGCCAACGGCACGTTGACGGCAGTGAGCAGCAGCGACGGTGGCATCACCTGGACCGGGACCTTCACCCCGACCGCGAGCATCACCGACACCACCAACCTCATTACCCTGGACAACACCGGCATCGCCGACCTGGCCGGCAACGCCGGCAGCGGCACCACCGATTCGGCCAATTACGCGATCGACACGGTGCGGCCGACCGCGACCATTGTCGTTGCCGACACCAATCTGGCGGCAGGCGAAACCTCAGTGGTGACCATCACCTTCAGCGAAGCGGTGAGCGGCTTCACCACCGCCGACCTGACCGTGGCCAACGGCACCCTGAGCGGACTGAGCAGCAGCGACGGCGGCATCACCTGGACCGCCACGCTGACGCCAACCACGAGCGTCACCGACACCACCAATCTGATCACTCTGGACAACACCGGGGTCACTGACCTGGCCGGCAACGCCGGCACTGGCAGCACCAACTCCAACAACTACGCGATCGACACCGCACGGCCGACGGCGACCATCGTGGTCGCTGACAACGCGCTGAAAATCGGTGAAACCTCGCTGGTGACCATCACCTTCAGCGAAGCGGTGACCGGGTTCACCAACGCCGACCTGACCATCGCCAACGGCACGTTGACGGCGGTCAGCAGCAGCGACGGCGGCGTTACCTGGACGGCGACGTTCACGCCGACCGCCAGCATCACCGACGCGACCAACCTGATCACCCTGAACAACACCGGCATCAGCGATCTGAGCGGTAACGCCGGCAGCGGCACCACCGATTCCAACAACTACGCCATCGATACCGCACGCCCGACCGCCACCATCGTATTGACCGACAACAGCTTGAGAATCGGCGAAACCTCGCTGGTGACCATCACCTTCAGCGAAGCGGTGAGCGGCTTTACCAACGCCGACCTGACCATCGCCAACGGCACGTTGACGGCGGTGAGCAGCAGCGACGGCGGCATTACCTGGACCGCGACGTTCACGCCGAGCGCCAACATCACCGATGCGACCAACGTCATTACCCTGGATCAGACCGGTATTGCCGATCTGGCCGGCAACGCTGGCAGCGGCACCGTCGATTCTGGTAACTACGCGATTGATACTCAGCGCCCGACCGCGACCATTGTGGTCGCGGATTCCAGCCTGAGCGCCGGTGAAACGTCGTTGGTGACCATCACCTTCTCGGAAGTGGTGAGCGGTTTCACCAATGCCGACCTGACGATTGCCAACGGTACGCTGACGGCGGTGAGCAGCAGCGATGGCGGCATTACCTGGACGGCGACGTTCACCCCGAACGTCGGTGTCAACGATGCCACTAACTTGATCGCACTGGCCAATGCCGGTATCGCCGATCTGGCGGGCAACGCTGGCAGCGGCACGACCAACTCCAACAACTACACCATCGACACCATACTGCCGACCGCGACCATCATCGTGGCCGACCCTGGTCTGAAAATCGGCGAAACCTCGTTGGTGACCATCACTTTCAGCGAGGCGGTGACCGGCTTCACCAATGCCGATCTGACGATTGCCAACGGTACTTTGAGCGCTGTCAGCAGCAGCGACGGCGGCATCACCTGGACGGCTACCTTCACGCCAACCAGCAACATCACCGATGCCACCAACCTGATTACGCTGGACAATTCCGGCGTGCAAAACCTGTCCGGTAACGCCGGCAGCGGCACCACTGACTCGAACAATTATTCGATCGACACTGTGCGCCCGACCGCCACCATCTTGGTCGCTGACACAGCGCTCGGCGTCGGCCAGACGTCGCTGGTGACCATTACCTTCAGCGAGGCGGTGAGCGGTTTCACCAACGCCGACCTGATCATCGCCAACGGTACGCTGAGCGCGGTGAGCAGCAGCGATGGCGGTATCACCTGGACGGCCACCTTCACGCCGGCACCGGGTATCACCGACACCACCAACGTCATCACCCTGGACAACACCGGCATCGCTGATCTGGCGGGCAATGCCGGGAGCGGCACCACCGATTCCAACAACTACGCGGTCGACAGTCAGCGTCCGACCGCCACGATTGTCATGAGTGATAGCGATCTGCGTCCCGGCGAAACCGCGCTCGTCACGATCACCTTCAGCGAAGCGGTCACTGGTTTCGACAATTCCGACCTGAGTGTCGCCAACGGCACCCTGAGCAATGTCTCGTCGAGTGACGGCGGCATCACCTGGACGGCGACATTCACCCCGACCATTGGCGTCAGCGACGCCACCAATCTGATCGTCCTGAACAACACTGGTATCAGCGATCTGGCCGGCAATAGCGGCACCGGCACCACCAGTTCGGCCAACTACGCGGTGCAGACCGAAGTGCCGACGGCGACGATCATTGTTGCGGACACCGCGCTCAAGGCCGGGGAAACTTCGACGGTAACCATCACCTTCAGCGAGGCCGTCAGCGGTTTCACCAACGCTGACCTGACCATCGCCAACGGCACGTTGAGCAACGTGGCCTCCAGTGACGGCGGCACTACCTGGACGGCGACGTTCACGCCAACCAGCAATATCACCGACACCAGCAACCTGATCACCCTCGACAACAGCGGCGTGACCAACGCTTCCGGCAACAGCGGTGTCGGCACCACCGATTCGAATAACTTTGCCATCGACACCGCATTGCCAACCGCGACCATCGTGGTCGCCGACAATCGCCTGGGCATTGGTGAAACCACCACGGTGACCATCACTTTCAGCGAAGCGGTCAGCGGTTTTGACCTGTCGGACATCAGCGTCGCCAACGGAACTTTGTCGAACCTGACCAGCAGCGATGGCGGCATCACCTGGACCGCAACCCTGACGCCGACCGCCAACGTCAACGACACCACCAACCTGATCATTGTCGACACCGCCGGTGTTCAGGACCTGGCCGGCAACCTTGGCGCCAGCATCGCGATTTCCAACAACTACGTGCTCGACGCGACCCGGCCGACGGTGGACATTGTCGTCGCCAATCCGCACCTGGGTATCGGCCAGACCACCACGGTGACCTTCACCTTCAGCGAGGCGGTGAGCAATTTCGACCTGTCCGACCTGAGCGTGACCAACGGCGATTTGAGCAACCTGAGCAGCAGCGACGGTGGCAAGACCTGGACCGCGACGTTCACGCCGACGGCCGATGTCACCGACCCGAGCAACTTCATTGCGCTGGACACCAGCAACGTCACCGATCTGGCCGGCAACGTCGGTAGTACCGTCGCGGTGTCGAACAACTACTCGCTCGACAGCGAACGGCCGAGCGCCACGGTGGTCATCGCCAACCCGAACATGGGCATCGGCCAGACCTCGCAGGTGACCATTACCTTCAACGAGGCGGTCAGCGGTTTTGATCTGGCGGACATCAACGTTGGCAACGGCACCTTGTCCAACCTGAGCAGCAGCGACGGCGGCAAAACCTGGACCGCAACCCTGACGCCGAACGCCAACGTCAACAGCGCCAGCAACGCGATCAGCGTCAACAGTGCCGGGGTCAGCGATGCGTCCGGCAACAGCGGCAGCGGTGTCAGCAGCTCCAACAACTACGCAATCAACACCGTGCCGGTGGTCATTCCGCCTACCGTGCCGACCACGCCGATCAGCGTCGTGATCCCGGATCCACTGATTCGCAGCAGCGACCCGGTGGTACCGCCACCGCCGCTGAACGTGCCGTTGCAACCGATCATCTTCACTCCGCCAACCGGCGACCTCGGCTCACCGCTGACCTTCGCGCCGTTGTTCGAGCAACGGGTGATCGGCAACGGTATTCGTCCGATTGGCGATATTTTCATCAATCACGGTGCCCTCAGCCGCAGCTTCATCGCGCAGGTGTTCGGCAGCAGTGACAGCGGCGGCGATGGTTCCGGCCACGGCTTCCTCGGCTTTGGCGGTGGTGATGGTGGCGTATTCGCCAGCAGCACGCTGTCGAGCCTGTTCAACCAGAACAGTGGTGCCGAGCGTGATTCCTTGAATGCCTTCGGCAGCCAGTCGCTCAAGGCCGGCGATGTTTCCCAGGGCCTGCGCGGCGTCTTTGGTGCGCCGACACTGGGGCAACAACTGCAAGAAATAAAAGACACCGAGCAACACCGGGTGGACAGCCTGGCGGCAGCTCTGCAACAGATCGGCATCAGCGAAATGTCGGCCTGAAAAAACAACTACTCAACACTGTGCGGGACCTAGGGGCGATCCAGGGATGAAGAAAAGTCAGAAGTTGTTCGGCGCCAGCCTGCTGGCGCTGGCGATCAGCGGATGTGCAGTAACCAGTGAGCCGATTGAACGCAGCGTCAGTGAGCAGCGGGCGAAAACCGATCTGCAAAGCATGTACAAGGATCAGGAACCGCTGCGCGGCCCGTTGACCCTGCACCAGGCCATGGCCCGAGCGGTGAAATACAACCTCGAAGGCCGTTTGAAAATCATGGAGGAAGCGCTGGCCAAGCGGCAGCTCGACCTCGCCAGTTTCGACATGTTGCCGCGTATGGCACTGGACGCCGGCTACGTCGGGCGTAACAACGTCAATGCCTCCAGCAGCCAGAGCGTGCGCACCGGCACGCAGTCTCTGGAGCCGTCGACCTCGCAGGATCGTGACCGCGATGTCGCCGACCTGACCATGGTCTGGAACGTCCTCGACTTCGGTGTCAGCTACATCAGCGCCAAACAGCAGGGCGATCAGCGTCTGATCGTCCAGGAACGGCGGCGCAAAGTGATCAACACCATCGTTCAGGACGTGCGCTCGGCCTATTGGCGGGCGATGGCCGCCGAACGTCTGCTCAAGCAGATCGACAGCCTGATGGCGCGGGTGCAAACCGCCCGCGACAACAGCCAGACCCTGAGTGATCAACGCATTGGTGATCCGGTGCAATCGCTGGGTTATCAGCGTTCGCTGATCGAAGCCACCCGACAGCTGGAAGAGCAGCGCCGTGCGCTGTCGCTGGCGAAAACCGAGCTGGCGACCCTGATCAACCTGCCGTTGGGCACCAACCTGACCCTGGCCACCGATGACGGCTATCAGATTCCCGAGCTCAAGGTCGATCTGGCCAAACTGGAACAGGAAGCCCTGACCAGCCGCCCGGAACTGCGCGAACAGGATTACCAGACGCGCATCAGCGCGGCGGAAACCCGCAAAGCCATGCTGCGTCTGTTGCCGGGCCTGGAGTTTTCGGCAGGCGGGCATTACGACAGCAACTCGTTCCTGGTCGAGCAGGGTTGGGCCGACTACGGCGTCAAAGTCACTTGGAACCTGTTCAACGTGATTTCCGCCCCGGCGGCGATCAACGTCGCCAAGGCCGGTGAAGAAGTCGCCACTGCGCGACGTCAGGCGATGTCGATTGCGGTGCTGGCGCAGCTCTATGTGGCCAACGCCAACTATCAAGAAGCCCTGCGCCAGTTCAAGACCAACCAGCAACTGTCGGACATCGACGGGCAAATCGTCGGTCAGTTGCGCAATCGGCATCAGGCTGCCGGGATTGGCGAACTGGAGCTGATTCAGGGTGAGCTGAACAACCTGCAGGCGGATCTGCGTCGCGACCTGTCGTACGCCGATCTGCGCAATGCCTACGGCCAGATCTTCGCCAGCGCCGGCCTCGATCCGTTGCCGGATCAGGTGCAATCCACTGAAGTGCAGTCGATCGCCACCGCACTGGCCAATCGCGAGTCGGCATGGGCGGCGGGGGATATTTCGGTGCGAGAGGTGACCCATGCTCCGGCGCAATAATGATGTGCTGGCGCCGAGCGCCAGCGTCAGTCGCACGCAAAGCGAGGCCCGTAACGGCCATCGCGGTGCGGCGATTTTACTGACCGGTTTACCGGCAGCGGGCAAATCGACGCTCGCCCAGGCATTGCATGCGCAATTGTTTGGGCTTGGTGTGCAGAGCTTAGTACTTGATGGCGATGGTTTGCGCATCGGCCTCAACCGTGACCTCGGTTTCACCGACAGTGACCGGCTGGAAAACATTCGCCGCGCCAGCGAGCTGGCGGCGTTGCTGGTGGAAAACGGGCAGATCGTGATTCTGGCGATGATCGCGCCGCTGGCAGAACTACGCGAAGTGTTTGCTGCGCGCTTGGGTGGGGACTATCGCGAAGTCTGGTGCAACGCAGCGCTGGCGGTGTGTGAACAACGTGATCCGAAAGGGCATTACGCCCGTGCGCGACGTGGTGAACTGCCTGGGTTTACCGGGGTGTCGGCGCCCTACGAGCCACCGTTGCAGGCATCTTTGGTGGTCGACACCGGCGCGCATTCGGTCGAGGCCTGCCTTGATCGTCTGCTGACCTGGCTCGGCGAATGTTCGGTGTTGCCAAACGCATGAACCGGCCGGCGTTTTCGCGTTTGCCGGTGACGCTGGATCTGCCGCTGTTGTTGCAAGCGCTGGCGGCGATTGCCGATGACGCTTGGCGCAGTCACTTCAATACGGACTACTTTTCGGGCGACTGGAGCGGCGTGGCGCTGATTTCGGCGGCTGATGCGCTGACCGAGTTATCCCCCGGACGCGGCGCGCCTTTGTGCCGCGCACCGTGGTTGCTGGATGATCGCTGGCAACAAGGGCTGCGCGATCTGCCGTTGACGATCGTCAGCGCCCGTTTGTTGCGCCTGGGGCCGGGTGGACGGATTCATGAACACCGGGACTACGATCTCGATGGCCCGGACGCCGATCTGCGCCTGCATATCCCGTTGCTCAGCCCGCCCGAGGTGGACTTCTGGCTAGATGGCCAGCGGATCCCGATGAGGGCGGGGGAATGCTGGTTTCTCGATCTGGCGCGAGCGCATCGGGTGGACAACCGCGATACATCGGCGCGGGTTCATCTGGTCCTCGACTGCCGGCCCGAAGCGTGGCTGGGGGAGAGAATTGCCGAAGGCGTGGCGAGTACGCCTGAAGCGGAGTTGGCCGAGACCACGTTGCAGTGTTTTCAACGGCTGGTCGCCAACGATGACTCGCTGTCGCTCGCCTTGCGCGAGCTGCACGATCCTGAGCAGTTCATCTCCCGAACCCTGGAACTGGCTGCCGCACAAGGCCTGCCGTTCTCCCGCGAAGAACTGCGCGCAGCGATGCGCAACGGTCGTCGGCAATGGAATGAGCAATGGAGCGGCTGAACTTCGATGGCTGGTTGCCGATTCGTATCTGGCCGGTTGCCGGGCAGTGGCAGGTGGACTGGTGCTGGTTCGGTGACAGGCCGCTGCACCAGCCGTTTTTCCGCGACGCGGTCGACGATGCACTGCGTCTGCCGTTCAATCAGGCTTTCCGTCGGCAGACACCGCTGGCGGCACTCAGCGATTGGCACGCGCAGAATCCGGGCTTGACGCCAAGCGCGTTCATTCTGCACGCCTCGCGCTGTGGCTCGACGCTGATCAGCCAGATGCTCGCCCGACTCGATGATCACATTATCGTCTCCGAACCGCCGCCGCTCGATGCGTTGTTGCGCAGTGATTTACCTGCGCCTGAGCGTCGGGCCGCGATCGTCGGGCTGCTTTCGGCATACGGGCAGCGTCGCCGCGGCGTGGAACAGCGCCTGGTGATCAAACTGGATGCCTGGAACATCGGCGAGTGGCCGCGGTTGCAGGAATGTTTTGCGGATACGCCGTGGTTGTTTGTGTATCGCGATCCATTGGAAATCGCCGTCTCCCATTTGCACCGCCCGGGCATGCACATGGTGCCGGGCATGCTCGGTGATTGCGTGCTGGAGGATGGTTTGCCGTTCGCCGGCCGCGAGGGTTTCATCGCCCGACGCTTGGGGCGGTTGCTTGAGGCCGGGTTCATCCATTGCCGCGACTCGGGCGGGCTGCCGGTGAATTACAGCGAGTTGCCAGATGCAATGGCGGGGCGGTTGGCGCGGTTCTTTCGCCTCGATGATGTACAGCGCGGGAAAGTGTTTGCGGCGGTGGATTTACATGCGAAGCAGCCGTCGCAACCCTTCGTTGCCGATGGTGAAGACAAGCGTCGCGAGGCTTCGGCGTTGATGAAAGAGCGAGTGCGTCACTTTACTCAGCGTTCTTTTGTGGATCTGGAGTTGCTGCGCAACTTGTGAAAGATCGCAGCCTTCGGCAACTCCTACACGTGTCCCTGTACGAGTTGCCTAAAGCTGCGATCTTTTGCTTTTCAGGATTTTCCGGACAAATCCGCCATCCCTTTAAGTAATTCGATCGGCAGCGGAAAGACAATCGTCGAGCTCTTGTCTCCGGCAATCGAGCTCAAGGTCTGCATGTAACGCAATTGCATGGCGCCAGGCTGGCGACCGAGCATTTCAGCCGCCTGCATGAGTTTTTCCGACGCCTGCAACTCGCCTTCGGCGTGGATCACTTTCGCTCGCCGCTCCCGTTCCGCTTCAGCCTGTTTGGCGATCGCCCGGACCATCGACTCGTTGAGGTCGACGTGCTTGATCTCGACATTGGCGACTTTGATGCCCCAGGCGTCAGTCTGCGCGTCGAGCACTTGCTGGATATCGATGTTCAGTTGCTCGCGCTCGGCCAGCAATTCATCCAGTTCATGTTTGCCTAGCACGGCGCGCAATGTGGTCTGGGCCAATTGGCTGGTGGCCGAAAGAAAATCCTCGACCTGAATGATCGCCTTCTGCGGATCGAGCACGCGGAAATACAGCACCGCGTTGACCTTCACCGAAACGTTGTCGCGGGTGATCACGTCCTGCGGCGGCACATCGAGGACGACGGTACGCAGGTCGACCCGGACCATTTGCTGCACCACCGGAATCAACAGGATCAGCCCAGGGCCTTTGACCTGCCAGAACCGCCCGAGCTGGAACACCACGCCGCGCTCGTATTCGCGCAGGATGCGGAACGTCGACCCGGCAAGGGCGATCACCAATAACAGCAGCGCAACAAAACCGATTTGCAGACCCATGATCACTCTCCGTGTTGAGCCGCGTCAGTCGCGGTGACTTTCAGCAATAAGCCTTTACGCCCGACTACGCGCACCGATTGCCCGCTATGCAGCGGCGTGGCGCTGAGGACCTGCCAATGTTCGCCTTGCAATTGCACCCAGCCGTTATGGGCGTTTTCCGGCTGAACACCGGTCACCGCCGTGACACTGCCGACCAGACCGGCATCGCCACTGACGGCGTGGCGCGGTCGGGTCTTCAAGGCGCGGATGATCAGTGCAAGGAGCAATAGGGCGCTGATCAGGCCGAGGCCGATCATCATCGGCACCGGCAGTTCGGCATTGCCCAGGATCAGCGCACCGATGATGAACATGATGATCCCGCCCAGGCCGATCACGCCGTAATTGGGCAGGGCGGCTTCGGCGATCAGGAAAACGATGCCCAACGTAATCAGCCACAACCCTATCGGGCTCATGGCTGGCAACGGCGTGTCGGCAGCGAGTACCGATCCGCTGATCAACAGAAGCAAGGCAAACGCACAACATCGGCTGTTCACGTGACCCTCCGCGAGAGTCCTGGCTGGTTCTTTCAGTCTAGTTGAGGGTTGCGCTGGATGAATTTTGATCAATGTGCGGATGTGTCCGGTGAGCGGATTTCCCTTCGGCGGCAGCCTGTCGAACTAGACTCAAAGACACAGGAACAAACGTTCAGCGCAATACCGAGGTGCATCATGCGTATGGCCAAAAAAGTGCAAGGCAGCCTGACCCGGGCGCATTGCGAGTACGACATCCTCGCCCATCCGCACTCGTCCAGCAGCCTGGAAACCGCCCGCGTTTCCGGGGTTCCGGCCGAGCGAGTGGCGAAATCGGTGATCCTCGACGACCATCACGGGCATTACCTGATGGCGGTGCTGCCGGCCAGTCGGCATCTGGACTTGAGCAAGGTGCGCAACAGCGGCGAATGGCAGATCACCCGCGAAAGCAACCTGGCGCACATCTTCGACGACTGCGAGCGCGGCGCGGTGCCGCCGCTGGGAGATTCCTACGGGCTGGACATGGTCATCGACCCGCTGCTGACCCGCCAGCAAGACATCTATCTGGAGGCCGGCAACCATCACAACCTGCTGCACATGAGCATGCCCGAATTCCTGAAAATGGTGCCGCATGCCGAGGTGCGGGAGTTGAGTCATTAGGTTTTTCAGCGCCAGTGCTGACGCCATCGCGGGCAAGCCACGCTCCCACAGGTTTTGAGGTGTACACACATTTTGTGTTTCCCTGAAAGTCCTGTGGGAGCGGGCTTGCCCGCGATTAATTTTCCTGACACCGCTAATTTCAAGGATCACTGCAATGGAAAGTCCAACCCATAGCCTTCCCTCCCTCTTCAAACAACTCGGCCTGGACAACGACCCGGTCAGCATTGATCAGTTCATCGCCACCCATTCCCCGTTGAAACCCGAACTGCATTTGGCGGACGCGTTTTTCTGGACGAAGTGCCAAGCGGATTTTCTGCGGGACGAGATTCTTGATGATGCGGATTGGGCGGAGGTGGTGGATCAGTTGAATGTTTTGTTGCGTAAGGGGCGTTCAGGTTAATCAACTTCTGCCCGTTGTCATTTAGCTAAAGTTGCCAGTTGTTGATGATCGAAAAATAGACCAAAATCACGACCTCAATAGAGGTCTTTTATTATGCAGAATGTTCTAGCCGATATGGCTGTCAGTGTTTCCGAACTAAAGAAAAACCCCTCCGCCGTTTTGAGCGGCGCTCATGGCGGCGCTGTGGCCGTTCTCAATCACAATCGCGTCATGGGTTATATGGTGCCTGCCGATGTTTACGAAGCAATGATGGAGAGGCTTGATGATCTAGAGCTTGCTGAAATCGTTCGCGCCCGCAGCCATGAGACGCCAATTTCGGTAAGCCTGGATGACCTATAAGCTCGAATTTCTGCCGTCTGCTCATAAAGAGTGGAATAAGTTGGGTCATACGCTTCGAGAACAATTCAAAAAGAAGCTTGGTGAGAGGTTGAAGCTGCCGCGGGTCTCTGCTGATGCGCTGCATGGAATGCCTGACTGCTACAAAATCAAGCTTAAGGCTTCCGGTTATCGCCTGGTTTATCAGGTGATTGATGAACGCGTTGTCGTCTCTGTGGTTGCAGTGGGCAAACGTGAGCGCAGTAGTGTTTACGAGAATGCGAAAAAGCGTTGAGTAGCCACTGAATAAAATTCTACTGGCTCGAATAGGTTCAATTGTTTCAAAACTTGACTGAATTTCCCCACCAATGCGATATTGATAGTTAGCAAACTAACAGTGTGCATTGTCCCGTGCCCGATACCCTCGACGCTCTCCAGATGAACATCAGCAGTGCCATGGTGGTGGCCGCCAGGCATTGGCGGAAGATCTGCCAGACCACGCTGGTCAACTATGGAATTTCCGAAGCCTGCGCCGTGCCGCTGTTGATGATCGGCAGGCTTGGCGAGGGTGTGCGACAGGTGCAGGTGGCGCAGGCGGCCGGGATGGAGAGTCCGTCGCTGGTGCGTCTGCTCGATCAGTTGTGTCATGCCGGGTACGTCTGCCGTACCGAAGATGCGCAGGATCGCCGCGCCAAGTGCCTGAGCCTGACCGACAGCGGTCGTGAACTGGTGCAGGCGGTCGAGATCGAACTGGTGCGCTTGCGTCATGAGGTGCTCGAAGGCATCGATCAAAGCGATCTGGAAGCTACGCTTCGGGTACTCAGAGCTTTTGAGGCGGCCAATCCGCCAGTGGTGGTCAATTCTTGAACGGTTTTTTCACTGGCATTCCGCCGGCCCGGGACTGGTTCTACGGGGTTCGTACTTTTGCAGCGTCGATGATCGCGCTGTACATCGCCTTGCTCATGCAAATGCCGCGTCCGTATTGGGCGATGGCCACGGTGTACATCGTCTCCAGTCCGTTCCTCGGGCCGACCAGCTCCAAAGCCTTGTACCGCGCCATCGGCACCTTTCTCGGTGCGGCGGCAGCGGTTTTTTTCGTGCCGATGTTTGTGCAGAGCCCGTATGTGCTGGTGGTGGTGATTGCGCTGTGGACGGGGATTCTGCTGTTCCTGTCCCTGCATCTGCGCACGGCCAACAGCTACGCGCTGATGCTCGCCGGTTACACCTTGCCGCTGATCGCCTTGCCGACAGTGGATAACCCGCTGGCGGTGTGGGACGTGGCGGAAGCCCGTACCGAAGAGATTTTCCTCGGCATCGCCGTCGCCGCTGTGGTGGGTGCGATGTTCTGGCCGCGTCGTCTGGCGCCTGTGTTCAACGATGCCGTGAGCAAATGGTTCGCCGACGCGACAACTTACAGCCTGAAATTCCTCAGCCGCGACGTGCAGCCCGAAGAAGTCACCACGCTGCGCATGGCCATGGTCGCCAATTTCAACAGTCTTGAACTCATGATCGGCCAGTTGCCCCACGAAGGTTCGCGGCCGCAAACCGTGCGCAACACCAAGGAATTGCGCGGGCGAATGATCCATCTGTTGCCGGTGATCGATGCCCTGGAAGATTCGCTTTACGCCCTTGAGCGACGCACGCCGGAGCTGGTGGAAAAGTTTGCGCCACTGCTCACCGCCACCCGTGAATGGCTCGGGCACAAGGATGCCGATCTCGACCGCTGGCAAGCCTTGAAAGATCAGCTCGAAGCCCTGCAACCGAGCGCCGAAGCGCTGGAAGATCGCAAGCAATTGCTGTTCTCCAATTCGATTTATCGCCTCGGTGAGTTCATCGATCTATGGCAGGACTGCCGCAGCCTGCAGGATGCGATTCTCTGCGAGCGTCAGGACAGTTGGCGCGCGGTTTACCGGCACTGGCGCCTCGGTCGCCTGACGCCGTTTATCGACCGTGGCCTGATGCTGTATTCGGTGGCCTCGACGATTCTGGCAATCATCGTTGCCTCGACGCTGTGGATTCTGCTTGGCTGGCCGGATGGCGGCAGTGCGGTGATTCTGGCAGCGGTGGCGTGCAGTTTCTTCGCCTCGATGGACGACCCGGCGCCGCAGATCTACCGGTTCTTTTTCTGGACCGGGATGTCGGTGCTGTTCGCCAGTCTTTATCTGTTTTTGATCCTGCCGAACCTGCACGACTTCCCGATGTTGGTGCTGGCGTTCGCCATCCCGTTCATTTGCGTGGGTACGCTGACCGTCCAGCCGCGCTTTTACCTCGGCATGCTGCTGACGCTGGTCAACACTTCGTCGTTCATCAGCATCCAGGGCGCTTACGACGCGGACTTCTTTGCTTTTGTGAACTCCAACCTGGCCGGCCCCATGGGTTTGCTGTTCGCGTTTATCTGGACCTTGATCGCCCGCCCGTTCGGCGTCGAACTGGCGGCCAAACGTCTGACCCGTTTCAGCTGGAAGGACATCGTGCACATGACCGAGCCGGCCAACCTTGCCGAACACCGGCAACTGGGCGTGCAGTTGCTCGACCGTCTGATGCAGCACTTGCCACGGCTGGCGATGACGGGCCAGGACACTGGCATCGCCATGCGTGAAGTGCGCGTGGGTCTGAACCTGCTCGACCTGCTCGCCTACACCCCGCGAGTGACCGGCGCACCGAACGTTTTGTTGCAGCAAGTGGTCAGTGAAGTCGGCGAGTATTTTCGCGCCTGCCTCAAGGCCGGCGAACGCTTGCCGGCGCCTGCCGCATTGCTGATGACCATGGATCGCGCTCGCCGCGCACTCAATGGTCACGGCGATGATGAAACCCGTCTAAACCTGTTGCACGCCTTGAGCGGTTTGCGTCTGGCGTTGCTGCCCGGTGTTGAATTCGTTTCCAGCGCCGAGCCCGAAGAACCGCTGCCCGATGGAGCGCCCCTATGATCGGTGATCTGGACATCAGCGGCATTTTCCTGCCGACCTTGCTGGTGGTGATGGGCATCACTTATGTGCTGTTTTTGTTGGTGCACGGCGTGCTCACGCGCGTGCACTTTTACCGTCTGGTCTGGCACCGGGCATTGTTCAACGTGGCCCTCTACGCGGTACTGCTGTACGGCGTGGACTCACTCAGTCGATACCTGATGACATGAAAAAACCGTTTTTGACCATTGGTCGCGTGGTACTGACCCTGCTGATCGTGACTTTTGCCGTTGTCCTCGTCTGGCGCATGGTGATGTATTACATGTTCGCGCCGTGGACCCGTGACGGCCATATTCGCGCCGACATCATCCAGATCGCTCCGGACGTGTCCGGTCTGATCCAGCAGGTTGAAGTGAAAGACAACCAGTTGATCAAGCGCGGCCAGGTGCTGTTCAGCATCGATCAGGACCGTTTCAAACTGGCCCTGCGTCAGGCCAAGGCAGCCGTCGCCGACCGCGAAGAAACACTCGCCCAGGCGCAGCGTGAAGCCAAGCGTAACCGTGGCCTCGGCAACCTCGTGCCGGCCGAGCAACTGGAGGAAAGCCAATCGAAAGTCGCCCGTGCGCAATCGGCGCTGGCCGAAGCGCTGGTGACCGTGGACAGCGCCCAACTCAACCTCGACCGCTCGGTGATCCGCAGCCCGGTGGACGGCTACGTCAATGACCGTGCGCCGCGCCCGCAGGAGTTCGTCACCGCCGGACGTCCGGTGTTGTCGGTGGTCGACAGCAACTCGTTTCACATCGACGGTTATTTCGAAGAGACCAAACTCGACGGCATTCATGTCGGCCAATCGGTGGATATCCGCGTGATCGGTGACAAAGCCAAGCTGCGCGGGCATGTCGAAAGCATCGTCGCCGGTATCGAAGACCGTGACCGCACCAGCGGCAGCAACTTGTTGCCCAACGTCAACCCGGCGTTCAGCTGGGTGCGGCTGGCGCAGCGGATTCCGGTGCGGATCGCCTTTGATGACGTGCCGGAAGACTTCCGCATGATCGCCGGGCGTACGGCCACGGTGTCGATCATCGACGATCAGCCAGTCGACAATCGCAAGCAGGAGCCCGGGAAATGAACAGGGCGCTGATGATCGCCGGATTGGGCGTGATGCTCTCGGCCTGTCAGATGGTCGGGCCGGATTATCACGTGCCCGAAGACGCGGCAGTCCAGCGCAAGGACTTTCAGGGCGAATTGGCGGTGGACGGCAAACCGGTGGTGTCGGCGCCCGTGCCGGCCGACTGGTGGCGCTTGTACAAGGATCCGCGTCTGGATCAACTGGTGCAGCAGGCCATGGCCTCGAACACCGATCTACGCGTTGCGGCGGCTAACTTGCAACGAGCCCGTGCTCAGGTCGATGAGGCCGAAGCGGCCGGTGGCTGGAGCGCTGGCGTGAAAATGGGCGCGCAGCGTTTGCAGGAATCCGGACAGGCATTCTTGTTGCCGGAAAAAGTACCGGTGGCCAATGTCGGCGATATTGGCATCAGCGCGTCGTACCAGTTCGACCTGTGGGGCACGCTGCAACGCGGGATCGAAGGCGCAAAGGCCAATGCCGACGCGACTCAGGCTGCCGCCGACACCGCACGCATCACGTTGGTGGCGGACGTGGTTCGTGCCTACACGCAAGTCTGCGCGGCCAACGAAGAACGGGAAATTGCCCAGCATTCCCTTGATCTGCAATCGCAAGGCACCACGCTGATCCAGCGTTTGCGCGATGCCGGCCGTGGCGACGAAACCCAGGTCACCCGCTCGCAAACCCAATTCAAATCCCTGCGCGCCGACATGCCGCGTTATGAAGCGACGCGTCAGGCCGGGCTGTTCCGCCTGTCGATGTTGCTGGCGAAACCGGTCGATCAGCTGCCTGCCGGCACCGCGACCTGCGCCGATTTGCCGAAAATCGCTCAGTTAGTTCCGGTCGGTGATGGTGCTGCGCTGCTCAAACGTCGTCCGGACATTCGTCAGGCCGAACGACGTCTGGCGGCCGCGACCGCCGGCATCGGTGTTGCCACCGGCGAGCTGTACCCGGACATCAGCATCGGCGCGACCATCGGCACCGTCGGCATCATCGACGACCTCGGTGATCCGTCGACCAACCGCTGGGGCTTCGGACCGTCGCTGAGCTGGAAAGTACCGACCAACGGCGCTCGTGCGCGCATTCGCGAAGCAGAAGCGACCACACAGGGCGCGCTCGCGCATTTCGATGGCATAGTGCTTAACGCCATTCGCGAAACCCAGACCGGCCTGGCCCAATACACGGCGTTGCTGCAACGTCGCGATGCGCTGGCCGATGCCGAGCAATCGGCGAAACTGGCTGCAGACCAGACTCACCGCTTCTTCCAGGCCGGCCGCGAGTCGTTCCTCGCCGACTTGCAAGCGACCCGCACCTACACCGATGTCACCGCGCAACTGGCCGCAGCCAATACGCAAGTTGCCATGAGCCAGATCGATTTGTTCCTTGCCCTCGGCGGCGGTTGGGAAAGCGGACGAACGCAAGCTTCAAGCGCGAGCAAACCCTGACGCCGTAGCTATGCTTTGAAGTGTTGGAAGGGTGCCTCGAGCAACGCACCCTTCCAGCGCACATTGCTAGCGCTGGTCTAGGGGAAACCAATAATGAAAAACCCTTACGCTCTCGGCTTCTGGTGCGCCCTCGCAGCGCTGGTGCTGCTCTCGGCCACCTATTTCTACGGCATCATGCTGGCCCATCAGATCGACAAGGCGATGGTGTTCCTCGACAGCGCGACGGCGCTGATCGCGGTCATGGCCATCGTCGTCGTGGCGTGGGCCTCGGTTCAGGTGCAGCGCGTCAAGAAAAGACAACTTGAGCAGGGTAAAACCCTGGTGTTGATCTGGGACACCAAAGTCGCCCTGCGTCGGGTCGAAACCGTGTTCGACCGGTATTTCTGGGGCAGCTACTGGCAGCCTGGGCGAACTTTCGCCGAAGTCATGGGCGAACTCACCGGCACGCCGCTGGAAAAAAGCCTCGAAGCGCTGAAGAAGCAGTGCCTGGAACTCGACAAACAGATCGCCGATGAGGGCTGGCACTGGTTGAACAATGCCCGCGAACTGTCGGACGTTGCCACGGCCATGGCCCGTGAGCGTTATCAGCTGGATTTCTGCGACCCGCGCGCGGATGGGCCGGGCGGGGCGGTGATCGATCGGGATTTTGAAGTGCTGGTGTACACCTGGACCGCGCGGCTGAAAAGCTTTGATCATCAACTGGATGAGATCGAGGTTCAGTATTCCTGATTCTTCGCTAAGTCATCTGACCCCTTCGCGAGCAGGCTCGCTCCCACAGGTACAGCGTTGTCCTTGTGGGAGCGAGCCTGCTCGCGAAGGCGGACTGAAAAACACCGAAACTCTTCGCACCTGCCCACTGTCCACTCTCCCCATAGACACTCTTTCACCTTTAAACATTGGGCCGCCTCGTGCCGCCAGTGCTAATCTCCACCGCTAATTCAAGCGGAGTCGAGCCGCGACCCGGTCACGGGTTCAGGGAAGACGACCACACTCACAGCCACGGAAATCGATCAGGTCATTCATGAATAAATCAGCAGGCGTGCTTCTCGGAATTGTTGTTGCCATCGGCGCGATCAGCGCAGGCGGGGCCTGGTACACCGGGACCAAGATCGAAGGCGTACTGAATAACGCCGTCAGCAATGCCAACAAAGAGCTGCAAACCGCCATGGCCGGCTCCAACGGCACCGCGTCGCTGGAACTGGTGTCGCTGGAGCGTCACACCTTCACCAGCACCGCGCACTATCGCCTCAAGGGCGAAGGCGAGATGTTCGGCGACAAACCGGTCGAGCTGCTGTTCGTTGACCACATCGAGCATGGTCCGCTGCCGTTCTCGCGTCTGGTCTCGCTGAAATGGCTGCCGGTCATGGCTACCAGCAACTATGAGCTGGAAAAGAATCCGGCCACCGAGAAGTGGTTTGCCGCCACCAAAGGCGCCGCACCGCTCAAAGGCGTGACCAGCATTGGCTACGACGAATCGACCACCAGCACCCTCGACCTGCTGCCGTTCGAAACCGCGCTGGATGAGCAGTCGAGCCTGAAGTTCTCCGGCCTGACCATGAATATTTCCGCCAGCGCCCAGGCACAGAAGGTCAAGGCTGACGGCTACATGGACAACCTGAAGCTGGTGACCGTGGCCGAAGATCAGGCACCGGTACAGGTCGAACTCAACGGTCTGACGCTGGCCAGCAACCTCGCCAAGAGCAGCTATGGCTACTACACCGGCGAAAACACCCTGGTGCTGACCAACAGCAAAACCACCTTCGGCACCAAGCAATCGGTGCTTGGCGTGAAGAACTTCGAAATGAAGAACCTCACCGAAGAAAATGGCAGCAATGCGTCCGGTCGTGCTGACTACAAGATTGGTGAAGTCAGCCTCAACGACAAGAAAATTGGTTCGGCAAACCTGGCCTTGAGCCTGAAGAACCTCGACATCCCATCGACGATGTCGCTGATGCAGATCTACCAGACCAAATTGCAGCCGTATGAAAAGGCTGCCGCCGAGGCCACCGCTCAAGGTTTGCCAGCACCCGAGCTGAACCTGACCGACGCTGAAAATGCACAGGTCAAAGCCGATCTGCAAAAACTCCTCGCGGCCGGCCCGCAGATTGCCCTGGAAAACCTCTCGTTCAACACCGCCAACGGTGAGAGCAAGGCCAATCTCGTCATTGACCTGACCAAACCGCAATCGATGGATCTGCCGCCGGATCAACTGGGCAAACAACTGATCGCGTTGCTCGACCTGAATATCCAGGTGTCCAAGCCAATGCTGGTCGATTTGCTCAGCGTACAGGCGCAACTGGATGGTCAGACTGACGCCAAAGCCATCGTCGATCAATCCAAGGAAGCGGCCGACATGTTCGCCGGCATGGCGGTCGGTTCGCAATTGGCCGTCGTCGACGGCACCAACGTCGTGACCAAGCTGCATTACGCCGCCAATCAGGTGGAATTCAACGGCCAGAAAATGACCGTTGAGCAGTTCGTCGGTTTCCTGATGAGCAAGTTCGCAGGCGTCACGCAAGTGCAGTAATCCTGCGTTCTAAATAGCTACGCCCGGCCTCTGTATTGCACAGACGCCGGGCGTTTTGCTGTGTGGCGTTCGGGTTTTCACTGCTTCGGCTGAGCCGCCCCCACGATTCTGAACAATTATTGTGTTCTGAATACTGGTCTACGCTTGCATGCAAGACTGCCTGACTAAGCTTGGCCGAGATGTTGTATGTCCCGGCCAAAGTTACGAATGGGCAAGGAGGGCATTGCGACCCGGCTGGCCATGTAAGGATGCTGACGAATGCCGCGTATTGATGTTCCCGTATTACATCGTGGTTTACGCCCTTTGTTTCGAGTCGCGCTGTGCAGCCAGTTGCTCTGGCCGGCACTGGCGTTTGCCGACACACCCTACGATCAGATGGTGCGCGACGCCCGTGCCGGGCAAACCACGCCTGCGCTGAATGTGCTGCGTCAAGTGCCGCCGGGTCAGTCGACTACCGGCCAGATCAGTGATCACCTGCAGATTGCCAGTTGGGCCGGGCTCGACGCCGAAGTGGTGCAGGTCTATGAAACCCAGGGCCGCGACCGCGTCCTGCCGGTTCAGGCGCTGACCGCCACGGCGCGCGCCTATCGCAATCTCAAGCGTTGGGATCAGGCCACTCAGGTCTACAACAAAGCCCTGGCGCTGGAGCCGGATAACGCCGACCTGCAATTGGGTTTGGCCCTGACTCAGGCTGACGCCGGTAAACCCGACGAAGCGGTGACCCGCGCCAAAGCGCTGGTGGCGGCCAAACCTGATGATCCTTCGCGCCGTCTCGCCTTGGGCTACGCCCTGACCCGCGACAACAAGCCATACGATGCCCTGTTCGAATACGATCAGGCCTTCAAGCGAGCCGGCACTAAACCGGAAGTCGCCCGCGAATACGTGGTCGCCCTGCAAAAGGCGCGTCTGCCCGAGCCGGCGCTACGCCTGGCCAATCAACGTCCGGGCCTGATCGATCCGGTCACGTTGCGCCGCCTCGAAGGTGATCTGGCGGCCGAGCGCGTACGCCTCGCCGAATACGCCACCCGCAGTGAGAAAGAACGCTACGTCATCGCCGACCGTGCGCTGGCCGATTACGACAAACTGCTCGCCACCTGGACGCCTGATGCGACGGCTCACGATGATGTAATTCGCTGGCGCATCGACCGCATGGGTGCACTCAAGGCCCGCGCACGCACGGCTGACGTCATCACTGAATATCAGAAGCTGCAAGCCGAAGGCGTGAAGATTCCGACTTACGCCCTGCGCTGGGTGGCGGCGTCGTATCTGGATCAGCGTCAGCCGGAAATCGCCACCGATCTCTATCGCCAAGTGCTGTCGGCGCCAGACGCCGATGTCGGCGACCGCCTCGAAGACACCACCGCGCTGTACTACTCGTTGCTGGAAAGCGATCGTGCCGACGAGGCGCGCAAAGTCGCCGAAGACCTGGCCAAGTCCCAACGCCCGCGCATTGAGCTCAAAGGTTTGCCCATCGGCAACCCCAACGATGAATGGATGGACGCCCAGCAACTGGCGGCGCAGGCCGGCACCTATGGCTCCGACTTGCCCCACGGTGAGGAGCGTTTGCAGACCCTGGTCGATCAAGCGCCGGGTAACGTCGGGTTGCGTCTGGCTCAGGCCGATTTGTACCTGGCCCGCAACTGGCCGCGCCGCGCCGAAATGCAGCTCAAGGAAACCGAGAGCATGGTGCCGCGCGACATGGGCCTGGAAATTGGCCAGGCTCACACGGCCATGGAATTGCAGGAATGGCGGCAAATGGATGCGCTGACCGACGACGTCGTCGCCCGTTATCCGGATAACCGCCAAGTGCAGCGTCTGGCCCGTGAGCGCGAAGTGCATGATATGTCCGAGCTGCGCGTCGAAGCCTACGGTGGCAAGGCCAACGGTGGTGGCAGCGGCAATGCCGGTGCAGTCAGCGGCAGCCGCGATTTCGGCATCCAGACAACGCTGTACAGTCCGCCGATCGATGAAGACTGGCGCGTATTTGCCGGTGCCGGTTATGCCACCGGCGATTTTGCCGAAGGCACTGGCAATCATCGCTTCCAGCGTGTCGGTCTGGAACGTCGCACCCGCGACATGACCCTTGAAGCCGAAGTCTCCAACCACTCCTACGGCTACGGCGATAAGCAGGGCGCGCGCCTGGCGATCGCCCGCGATATCAATGACAACTGGCAGTACGGCGGCAGCCTCGAGTACCTGTCGGCCGAGACGCCGTTGCGCGCGCTCAACAGCGACATCAAGGCCAACGGCGGCAGCGGTTTCATCCGCTGGCGCGCCAACGAGAGCCGCGAGTGGAAACTGTCGGTGAGCCCGTCGCACTTCAGCGACGGCAACAATCGCGTCGAAGCTTTGCTCACCGGTCGCGAGGGCGTCTACAGCGCGCCGAACGTGCAGGTTGATGCGGGTCTGGAAGTCGGCACCAGCCACAACTCCAAATCCGATGACGTGCCTTACTTCAATCCCAAATCCGACTTCAGCGTGATGCCGCTGGTCAACGTCAATCACGTGCTCTACCACCGCTATGAAACATCCTGGAGCCAGCAGTTCCAGGCCGGCGCGGGGACGTATAGCCAGCGTGATCACGGCACCGGCGGCATGGCGCTGCTCGGCTACGGCCAGCGTTATGCCTGGAACGACGTGTTCGAGGTGGGCGGTTTGTTCAGTGTGATCAACCGGCCCTACGACGGTGATCGGGAGACCGATCTGCGTCTGCTCGTCGACCTCACTTTCCGCTTCTAGAAGAGTTTGAAGATGCCTTTGATTTCGCGTTTCATCCTTCTGCTGGGAGTGCTGCTGGTCAGCGCTTGCGCCCAGCAAGCTCCGGCCTTCGCGCCGCCGTCCGAGCGTCCGCTGGCGGCCAGTGAAAAACCGTGGCCGAAAAATCACGTGCTCGGCATTGCCTATCACGACATCGAAGACCGTGATCCCGATCAGGCCGTGGTGGCGGTGCGCACCGAGCGCATGATCGAGCAACTCGCCTGGCTGCGTGAAAATGGCTACAAACCGGTCACGGTTGATCAGATCATGGCGGCGCGCAAGGGTGGCCCGGAGCTGCCGGCGAAAGCCATTCTGCTCAGCTTCGACGATGGTTATTCGAGTTTCTATAACCGTGTGCTGCCGGTTTTGCGCGCCTACAACTGGCACGCGTTGCTGGCGCCAGTTGGCACCTGGATCGACACGCCACTGAATCAACCGGTGGATTTCGCCGGCGCCCCGCGTGCGCGTTCCGACTTCCTGACCTGGGATCAGGTGCGTGAAATCTCGCAATCCGGGCTGGTGGAAATCGCCGCCCACACCGATGCCAACCACAAAGGCATCCTCGCCAACCCGCAGGGCAACATGCAGCCCGCCGCTGCGACCCGGCGCTACGACCCAGTGACCAAACGCTACGAGTCCGAGGCTGATTTCCAGGCGCGGATTCGCACCGACGTGAACAACATCTCGGAGAAGATCCGCAAGGTCACCGGTAAAAAGCCACGCGTCTGGGTCTGGCCTTACGGCACGGCGGACGGCACTTCGCTGACTGTGGTCGGTGAGGAGGGCTACGAAATGGCCCTGACCCTCGACGATGGTCTCGATGCCCTCGACAACCTGATGAGCAGCCCGCGCTTCCTCGTTGCCTCCGATCCTGACGGCGAGCATTTCGCTAACAGCGTCGTTGCGGTGCAGTCGGATTTCGCCATGCGCGTGGTGCATGTCGATCTCGACAACGTCTACGATCCGGATCCGGCGCAGCAGGACATCAACCTTGGCAAACTGGTGCAGCGCATGGCTGACATGGGCGCCAACACGGTATTCCTGCAAGCCTTCGCCGATCCGAAAGGCGATGGGCTGGTGCATTCGCTGTACTTCCCCAACCGCCACTTGCCGGTGCGTGCGGACATCTTTGACCGGGTCGCCTGGCAGTTGCGCACTCGGGCTCACGTCAAAGTTTTTGCGTGGATGCCGGTGCTGAGTTTCGGTCTTGATTCGAAGTTGCCGCGTGTGACGCGCTGGGACCCGAAAACCGGCACCACCTCGGTCGATCCGGCGCAGTACCAACGCCTGTCTCCATTCGATCCGCAAGTGCGGCGGATCATCGGCGAAATTTACGAAGACGTGGCGCGCCTGACATCGGTCGACGGCATCCTTTATCACGACGACGCAGTGCTCTCGGACTTCGAAGATGCCAGCCCTGAAGCCTTGAAAGCCTACGCCGCCCAGGGCTTGCCCGGTTCGATCGCCGCGCTGCGCGATGATCCGGCAGCGATGCAACGCTGGACGCGCTTCAAGAGCAAATACCTCATCGACTTCACCAACGAGCTGACCGCCAAAGTCCGTGCGATTCGCGGCCCGCAGGTGTTGACTGCGCGCAATATCTTCGCCGAGCCGATGCTCAATCCACACAGCGAAGAATGGTACGCGCAGAACCTCGACGACTTCCTCGCGACCTACGACTGGACGGCGCCGATGGCCATGCCGTTGATGGAAAAGCAGACCCAGGCAGAGTCCGGTCCGTGGCTGGAAGCCTTGGTGGCCACGGTCAAGAAACGCCCGGGGGCGCTGGACCGCACGGTGTTCGAATTGCAGGCCAGGGACTGGACGAAAAAGGATCAGGCCAATATCGATGGCGCGCATCTCGCGGACTGGATGGGTCGCCTCAAGCGTCAGGGCGCGACCAGTTTCGGTTACTACCCGGACAACTTCCTCGACAACCTGCCGGACCTGAAAACCGTAAGGCCTGCGCTCTCCAACAAATGGAACCCATGACATGCTGGATAGACTGTTAGCCCTGCTTGTTCTGGCGATTGTCCTTGGCGTACCGCTGGGGTTGATCTTCCTGGTCACCGGGCAGTTCCTGATGGACTTCGTGTTCTTCTACCCGTTGTTCATGTCCGGTTTGTGGATCGCCGGCGGCCTGTATTTCTGGCTGCACTGGGAGCGCCACTGGCCGTGGAAGGACGACACGTTGCCACCGCCGCTGGAAGGCGAACCGCTGATCTCGATCCTGATTCCTTGCTACAACGAAGGTGACAATGCCGCCGATACGATCCACGCGGCGCTGGCCCAGCATTACCCGAACATCGAAGTCATCGCGATCAACGACGGTTCCAAGGACAACACCGCCGAAGTGCTCGACCAACTGGCCAAGGAAGATCCGCGCCTGCGTGTGCTGCATCTGGCGGAAAACCAGGGCAAGGCTGTCGCCCTGCGCATGGGCGCCATTGCCGCGCGCAGCGAGTATCTGGTGTGCATCGACGGCGATGCGCTGTTGGCGCCGAACACGGCGGCTTATCTGGTCGCGCCGATGCTCGACAACGCACGGTTGGGCGCAGTGACTGGCAACCCGCGGATTCGTACGCGGTCGACGCTGGTCGGGCGAGTGCAGGTCGGTGAGTTCTCATCGATCATCGGTCTGATCAAACGTACGCAGCGGGTGTTCGGACGGATCTTCACCGTCTCCGGAGTGATCGTCGCGTTCCGCCGCACCGCGCTGAACCGGGTGGGTTACTGGAGCCCGGACATGATCACCGAAGACATCGACATCAGCTGGAAGCTGCAACTCGATCACTGGAGCATCTTCTACGAGCCGCGCGCGCTGTGCTGGATTCTCATGCCGGAAACTCTCGGCGGTTTGTGGAAGCAGCGACTGCGTTGGGCGCAGGGCGGCGCCGAAGTGTTGTTCAAGAACATTCGTGGCATCTGGCAGTACCGTCATCGTTACCTGTGGCCACTGCTGTTCGAATACTGCCTGTCGACCGGTTGGGCCTTCACCTTCCTGTTGTCGGTGATTTTCTGGGGCGTCGGCAAGTTCGTGGTCATGCCGGAAGCCATCGCGGTGGATCACCTGATGCCACCGGCATTTACCGGGCTGCTGCTGGCCTTTGTCTGCCTGGTGCAGTTCGCCGTCAGCATCATCATTGACCGTCGCTACGAGCCGGGTCTGGGCAGGACCATGTTCTGGGTGGTCTGGTATCCGTTGGTGTTCTGGTTCATCAGCCTGCTGACCACGCTGGTCAGTTTTCCCAAAGTGCTGTTCGGCCAACATCAGAAACGTGCGCGCTGGGTCAGCCCTGACCGGGGAATCAAACCGGTCGGGGACGACGAAGAGGAGGTCATCAAATGAAAATCATCCGGACCCGCCAACGACCATTTCTGGTTGTGATCGATGTGATTCTCACGGTACTGGCGTGGATTGGCCTGCTGTTGCTGCTGGTACGCGGGCTCTGGCCGCTGATCGAAACCCATGCCGGCGGGCCGCGCATCGACAACTCGGCGTTCGAAGCGCTGGGTACGTTGCAGATTTATCTGTGGGTGGCGTTGGTCAACGCGGTGATCCTGATTTCCTGGGCGCGTTATCAGCAGCGCAAAAGCAGAAGTTTTGCCCAGCGGCGTTTGCCTTCGCCGGTGATCGACGATGAAGGGCTGAGCAAGAGTTTCAAGCTTTGTGATGACCGCTTTCAGAAGCTGCGCACGCCTGGGGTGATGACCATTCACAACGATCAGGAAGGCGACATCAGCCATGTGGTGACCAACTTCATGCCGGTTAAACCCGCCGAATTACCGCCGCCCCTGGCGCCGTTGGAGCACCCGCGAGTGATCTTTCTGCACGCCGAGGACGACGATAACCGCGAGCCGATCAATCGGCCGACCTGATTACGAAATCCCATGTGGAGCTGCCGGAGGCTGCGATCTTTTGATTTTGAAGATCAAAAGATCGCAGCCTCCGGCAGCTCCACATGGGAAGGTCATTAATCGCTGATCAGTTTCCACGCCTCTGCAATGGATAACGGCTGCTTCATGCGTTCAGCCAGCATCGCCATCGCCCGTTCTTTCTCGCACGCAACGGCGGCAACAACGATGCCGTTTCGGCTAAATAGACCGATGAAGGGTAGCTGTTCGGGGGCGCCGAGAAACTCCACTTCATCCCAGTGTTTGGCGTGGCCGAGGTAGTCGTAATTCCTGCCGAAATGCCAGGTCCAGAAATACGGCACGTCGAGGTAATGCTCCTCGCCCCCGAGCATATTGGCCGCCGCGATCCGCGCGTGTTGCTGGGCCAGACGCCAGTGTTCGATGCGCTGAGGCTGCCCGTTCAGCGGGAACGTGGCGATGTCGCCAATCGCCCAGAGACCTTCGGTCACGCGCATGCCTTCATCGACGCGCAGTGATTGGTCTTTTTCGCGGGGGAGCGAAGTGAATGCCTCGGTGGCCGGGTGTACGCCTATCCCTGCCAGCACCAGATCGGCTGAAAGGCGCAAGCCATTGTCCAGCAACACCGCCTCGACTTTGCCGTCACCGATGATCTCTGTGGCCTCGTGCTCGGTGATGAATTTCACGCCGTTTTCTTCATGCAGAGCGCGGATCGCTTTGCCCACCGCTTCGCCGAATTGAGCTACGAAGGGCACCGCATGGCGGGCGATGACGGTCACGTCGAGGCCGAACTGGCGCAGTGCCGAGGCGCATTCGAGGGCGATGAAGCTATCGCCGATGATCACTGCGCGTTGATCAGGCTTCGCGGCGTTGATGATTTGTTCGGCCTGGGCTTTGGTGCGCAGAACGAAGACTTGCGCAAGATTTGCACCGGGCAGTTCCAATACATTGGGCGTGGCGCCGGTGGCCAGCACGGCTGCGCTGTAGTTGAGCGTCCGGCCATCTTTCAAGTGCACGGTTCTGCTCTCGACGTCGAGCGCGACGACTTCGCCTGCGACCCGATTGATGTGTTGTGCGCGATAAAAATCGTCATCGCGCAACGCTGGAGTTTCGTCCGGCGGCATTTCACCGGCGAGCACGAATTTGCTCAACACGGTGCGGTCGTAGCCGGCATCCGGCTCGCGGTCGATCAGCACGATACGGCCGCCAAAACCCTTTTCTCGCAATGCCGCCGCACACGCCGTTCCCGCCGCACCGGAGCCGACGATGACGAACGTGCGCGAGTCATCAGCCGGCGGCGTGTGCGGGTCGGGCAACGGTTGATCGTCCACCCAGACTTCTTCGCCACGCAGTTCCAGCGGATAGCGCTTGAGGCTGTCGAGCGCTGGCGGTTCGCATAACGCGCCGTCCTCGATGCGAAACGCCGCCTTGTGCCACGGGCAGATCAGGCGTCCGTGGCACAACGCGCCGTCAGCCAATGGCGCTCCGGCATGTGGGCATTCACCCTGAAATGCGCGTAATTGACCGGCCGTGCGCAGCAAAACAATCTTGCACTCGCCTATTTTGACTTCCAGGCCACGGTCTTCAGGGACATCGGCGAAACGGGCGACACGGTGCAGGGACATATTCGGCTTCCTCGCGGGCATTTCTCTTACGAGTTTGCGCGACAGTGCGAGGTTCAGCCATTTGCCACTGCCACGGCACGAACGGTACGGCTATAGTTTGCAAGCCGACGACGGCCTCACTGCACAAGGTGCTCCCGGAATGACCCGATTGACCTCTCTCAACCCTTGGCTGGCGGCCGTTGCCGTTGCCCTTTGCGTGCAGTTTCCGGCGCAGGCGGCCCAGGAGCGCTTCACCCTCGACATCCCCGGTGTCTCGGACAATCGCCTGTTCACCTCGGCGGCGGCCAGCGATGCGGCAGGTTGCGGCGGCAAGAACCAGTCGCCGGCATTAAGCTGGAACGCCGGGCCTGCCGGCACCCTGAGCTACGCGATCGTCATGCACGACCCGGACGGCCAGAAAGGCCTGGGCGTCGATCACTGGATTCATTACGGCATCAAAGCCACGACTCACCAGATCGCGGCGGGTGTCGGCGCCAAATCCGCCTTCGAGGGCGTCGGCGGCACGAATAGCAAGGGCAACACCCATTACATGGGGCCGTGCCCTCCGGTTGGCGACAGCGCACACCACTACATCATCCAGATTTACGCTCTGGATCTTGCGCCGGACGCCTTGCCTGCCGGTCTGACCCGCGCCGAGCTGATGGAAAAAATCAAAGGCCATGTGCTGCGCAACAGCAGCGTGGTGCGGCGTTATCACCGCTGAAAATTTTTTTAGCGGCGTTTAACCCGAACTGAAAGGGCTGGCCGTCTCAGTGGATGAATGATCACTTTCATCCCGAGGTCAGCCCCATGTCCCTTCCTCTGTCTTTTCTGCGACCTGTAGCGGTCGGTGTGCTGCTGGCCGTCGCCGGTTGCGGCGCTTCTTCCACGCCGGAAACCGGCGCTGTGCGAGCGCCCGTTCCGTCTGCGCCGCCTGTTGCACAGGAAGCGTTGAAGGCCGAAGTCTCACTGGCCAAGCGTGCCGTGTACACCCTGCCCAATCCTGGTTTTGCGCCCATGCCCCGTGACGAAAGTTATCCACAGGGCTATCGCGACGAGCCGCGTGAGCAATATCAAACGCTTGCCGACAATCCGATCCACAGCGTCGCCGAAACTCCGGTTTCGACTTTTAGCGCCGATGTCGACACGGGCGCTTACGCCAACGTCCGCCGCTTGCTCAATCAGGGGCGCCTGCCGCCGGAAGGCGCGGTGCGACTGGAGGAAATGGTCAATTACTTTCCCTACGATTACGCATTGCCGAGTGATGGCTCGCCGTTTGGCGTGACCACCGAACTGGCGGCTTCGCCGTGGAACCCGCACACGCGTTTGTTGCGTATCGGCATCAAGGCCTCCGATCGTGCGGTGGCGGAACTGGCCCCGGCCAATCTGGTGTTTCTGGTGGACGTGTCGGGCTCGATGGATCGTCGCGAAGGTCTGCCACTGGTCAAGAGCACGCTGAAATTGCTCGTCGATCAATTGCGCGAACAGGATCGCGTGTCGCTGGTGGTGTATGCCGGCGAATCGAAAGTGGTGCTGGAGCCGACGTCCGGACGGGAGAAAGCGAAAATTCGTACTGCCATTGATCAGTTGACCGCGGGCGGCTCGACCGCTGGCGCCTCCGGCATCGAACTGGCTTATCAAATGGCGCAACAGGCGTTTATCGCCAAAGGCATCAACCGCATCCTGCTGGCCACCGACGGTGACTTCAACGTTGGTGTCAGCGACTTCGACAGCCTCAAACAAATGGCTGTGGATAAACGCAAAACCGGGATTTCTCTGACCACCCTGGGTTTTGGTGTGGATAACTACAATGAACACTTGATGGAGCAACTGGCCGATGCCGGCGACGGCAACTATGCCTACATCGACAACCTGCGCGAGGCGCGCAAAGTGCTGGTGGATCAACTCGGCTCGACCCTCGCCGTGGTGGCGAAAAACGTCAAGTTGCAGGTGGAGTTCAACCCGGCGCAGGTCAGCGAGTATCGTCTGCTCGGCTATGAAAACCGCGCTTTGAAACGTGAGGATTTCAGCAATGACAAGGTCGATGCTGGCGAAATCGGCGCAGGACACACGGTGACTGCGCTTTACGAAATTGTCCCGGCGGGGGAGAAGGGCTGGCTGGAGCCGCTGCGTTACGGTAAGTCGGAGTCGGTTGTTTCCGGGAAGAACGGAGAATTAGCGATGCTGCGTGTGCGCTATCAACAGCCTGAAGGTGGGAAAAGTCTGCTGATCGAGCGGCCGATTGCCAATCAGGTCGCATCGGCCAGCGAGGACCTGCGCTTTGCCGCCGCCGTTGCCGCGTTTTCCCAGCAGCTCAAGGATGGTCGCTATACCGGCGATTTCAGCCTGAAAGACACCGAAGCACTGGCTCGTGGCGCCCGTGGCGACGACCCTTTTGGCCTGCGTAACGAGTTTGTGCAACTGGTCGAACTGGCGCAGAGCCTGCGTAACACCACCGCATCGAATACGCTGCCCACTCAACGTCGGGTTGAATAAGTGAGTCGTCTGAAAGGCTTCATCAGTCAGCTGTTTGCTTCGCCAGACAGCCCGACCGCCAGCAGCGATGAATCGCTGCTGGCGCGTTATCGCGAGGGTGACGGCGCAGCGTTCGAGATCTTGTACGCGCGCCATCGCCAGGGCCTGTATCGATTTTTGCTGGGCTTGAGCGGCAAACCGGAACTGGCCGACGAGGTCTTTCAGGAAACCTGGTTGAGCCTGATTCGCAGCGCCAGTCAGCCACAAGGACGGGCGACATTTCGTACGTGGCTGTTCCAGATTGCCCGCAATCGCCTGATCGATCACTGGCGCAAACACGGCGCCCAACAACCGCTGCACGACAGTTACGATGAACAGGTTCACGCTTTCAGCGATGAGTCGACCGATCCTGCAGAACTGCTGAGTCTCAGCCGCGACAACCAGCGCCTGGAAAACGCCCTGCAAAACCTGCCCGCTGACCAGCGCGAAGTGTTTCTGCTGCGCGCTCATGGCGATCTCGACCTGGCACAAATCGCCAGCCTCACCGAAACACCGCTGGAAACCGTCAAGAGCCGCTTGCGCTACGCCCAGCAAAAACTGCGTCGGCTGCTGGCCGAGGAGGTACTGACATGAACGACGCCCGCCAGACACCCGAAGAGCAACTGCTCAAGCACTATCGTGAGCAACAAGGCAGCGAACCGCCTGCGCACCTCGATGCGTTGATCCTCAATGCTGCCCACCGCAACGCCCCGGCCCCGAAACCAGGCCTGCGGCAACGCTGGCTCGATGCTTGCCGCAAACCGCGCTGGCAAGTCGCGTTCGCCAGCGTAGTGGGTGTGGCCCTGATGTTATCGCTGGTGCAACGCACGCCCGAGCCGCTGCCTCGATACGAATACACCCCGGCCCCCAGCCTCTCGGTACCCATGGCCGAACCGGGTGGCGCGCAACTGCACCGCTTGTCTGCCCCGGCAGCCCCCCGGCCCGCACCTGCGCCGATGATGGAACTCGCTGCGCCAATGCAAAGCGAAGCGTTCAGCGCCGACACCGCCGACCAAACCAAAGCCGCCAAACGCGCTGCGGCCCCGGCCAATGGTCTTGACGAACAACTGCGCGAAGTCCTGCGTTTGCGCGAATCCGGTCAGGCGCAAGCCGCTGATACGCTGTATAAAAATCTGCACAAACGCTACCCGAACGCCGACCTCGACGCCCGACTCGAACAGTTGCAGGAAAAATGAGCGCTTGATCCCCCAGCCATTTGGCATTGCCCGGCAAAAACGCGCACTATCGGGCCATAGCTGAATCGCTGGAGAACACCGTGGCACCAAAAATCGACCGCATCGCCCAACTCCTCAACTGCCCGGAAAAGGGTGAGCAGATGCGGCGCGCGATTACCGAAGCACGTAAGGAGTTTCTGCTGAGTCAGTCGGAAGAAGACGTCGTTGAGGAAGACGAGGTTTTAGAGGAGGAAGACGACGAGGATGATGATTACGATGAGTTTGACTGGACGACGGAGTGACGCCGATTTGCCCGGGGTTTACTTTCAAGAATATCCAAACCCCTGCTTACGATGACGCCCGACTACATTGCTCAAGTGAATGTGAAGAACGACACACTCGATCATCGAATCAAAGCCGATCTGCATTCGCAGGTAATAATCGGTTTCGAGACGCGTGCAGCCACTGAGTACTGAATTGCTTGGTCACGTTGCGCGTTGACCGTTCACGCCAAAAAAGAGCACTATAAAGTACTATTTTTTGTACCTTTGGAGCCGTCATGGAGCAGTTGCTAGCAAGTCGCTCGGTGAGCATTACCGAATTGAAACGCAGCCCTAGCTCCGTGATCGAGCAGGCTGGCTCGGAACCTATTGCGGTTCTTAACCATAATCGTCCCGCTGCCTACTTGTTGGCGCATGCGACTTATCAGGAATTGCTGGATCGTTTGCGAGCGGCTGAGTTGCGTGAAGCGATTGCTGCAAGTCGCAATGATCCTCGTCCGGCGGTCGCTGCCGACACAGTTTTTGCTGAGCTTGATGCGCTTATAGATGACATCGAAGCTGAGCAAAATCGTCTATGAGGCGATTGTTATTCTCCGCATTTGCAAGAGAGGACCTGCAGCAGATTGCCCGGTACATTGCTCGCGACAACCCCGGACGTGCTCGAAGCTTTGTAGGTGAGTTGCGTGTGCGCTGTGTTCAATTGGCCAGCCAGCCGAATCAAGGAATTTCCCGAGAGGATTGTGCCAGAGGGGTGAAAATGATTACTCACGGTCGATACCTGATTTTTTACTCGATTGTTGAGAGCGATATTCAGATAGAGCGGGTCCTCCACAGCGCGCGAGACATTGCTCGACTATTTGATGCAAACAATCCGGATTGATAGCCAGAACAGCTGAAAAACAGCCGCCCACAAAAAAGCCCCGGACCATCACAGTCCGGGGCTTTTTCACTTCTATTCATGGTGCACCAGGCGGGATTCGAACCCACGACCCCTGCCTTCGGAGGGCAGTACTCTATCCAGCTGAGCTACTGGTGCAGCGGGCGACATCATACCTAGGTCGGCTCGGGGCGTCCATGCTGGGTTTCGGCGGGTTTTGTCAGTGCGCGTGTCGGTTTGAGTGCCTGCATTCCATAAAGCTGTAACGTCCTGCAAAACCCTCGCTTGGCGCTTTCTCGGGGCTGATCTATGGTTTCGCTGCGGCGGATGCTTTTTGCACGTTGATCTGAAAATTTCCACAAATACGCCGTTTTTGTTCTTTTTTTCGAACGCCCTATTGTCCTTTAAACCCTTTGCTCCTACGATCCGTTTGAGATTTCAAACGCTCGATGATCGGGTGTTGAAGCGCAGGTGTTTCGAGTCGTGCACTATTGAAGCGCCTCACCCGGTCACAGATTTCCCTGACGGCAGCCTTGCGAGGCGCCTTTCTACAATCATAATTTGCTCCGCGCAGGCCGCGGTGCTGTTAAGGAAAGCCGACATGCAGCTTAAAGACACCCTGTTGTTCCGCCAGCAAGCCTTCATTGATGGCGCTTGGGTCGATGCGGACAACGGTCAGACGATCAAGGTCAACAACCCGGCCACCGGCGAAATCCTCGGCACCGTGCCGAAAATGGGCGCTACCGAAACCCGCCGAGCCATCGAAGCCGCCGACAAGGCGCTGCCGGCCTGGCGTGCACTGACCGCCAAAGAGCGTGCTGGCAAGCTGCGTCGCTGGTTCGAACTGATGATCGAGAACCAGGACGACCTCGCTCGCCTGATGACCCTCGAGCAGGGCAAGCCGCTGGCCGAAGCCAAGGGCGAAATCGTTTACGCCGCTTCGTTCATCGAGTGGTTCGCCGAAGAAGCCAAGCGCATTTACGGTGACGTGATCCCGGGTCATCAGCCAGACAAGCGCCTGATCGTGATCAAGCAGCCAATCGGCGTGACCGCCGCGATCACCCCGTGGAACTTCCCGGCCGCAATGATCACCCGTAAAGCTGGCCCAGCGCTGGCCGCCGGTTGCACCATGGTGCTCAAGCCTGCTTCGCAAACTCCTTTCTCCGCTTTCGCACTGGCCGAACTGGCCCAGCGTGCGGGCATTCCTGCTGGCGTGTTCAGCGTGGTGTCCGGCAGCGCCGGCGACATCGGCAGCGAGCTGACCAGCAACCCGATCGTGCGCAAATTGTCCTTTACCGGTTCGACCGAAATCGGCCGTCAGCTGATGGCCGAATGCGCCAAGGACATCAAGAAAGTCTCGCTGGAACTGGGCGGCAACGCGCCGTTCATCGTGTTCGACGACGCGGACCTGGATAAGGCCGTCGAAGGCGCGATCATTTCCAAGTACCGCAACAACGGCCAGACCTGTGTCTGTGCCAACCGCCTGTACATTCAGGATTCGGTCTACGACGCGTTCGCCGAGAAGTTGAAAGTGGCTGTGGCCAAGCTGAAGATCGGCAACGGTCTGGAAGACGGCACCACCACTGGCCCGCTGATCGACGAAAAAGCTGTCGCCAAAGTGCAAGAGCACATTGCTGACGCCGTGGCCAAAGGTGCCACCGTACTGGCCGGCGGCAAGCAAATGGAAGGCAACTTCTTCGAACCGACCATCCTCACCAACGTGCCGAAAAACGCGGCAGTGGCCAAGGAAGAAACCTTCGGTCCGCTGGCGCCGCTGTTCCGCTTCAAAGACGAAGCCGAAGTGATCGCGATGTCCAACGACACCGAGTTCGGTCTGGCGTCGTACTTCTATGCTCGCGACCTGGGCCGCGTGTTCCGTGTTGCTGAAGCGCTGGAATACGGCATGGTTGGCGTCAATACCGGGCTGATCTCCAACGAAGTCGCGCCGTTCGGCGGCATCAAGGCATCGGGCCTGGGCCGTGAAGGCTCCAAGTACGGCATCGAAGATTACCTGGAAATCAAATACCTCTGCCTGGGCATCTAAACCGGGGAAGGGATCGCTGCAAACGCAAAGGGCACGAGAGCGCTGTCCCTTTGCGTCGTTTCAAACCGGAATTTTCTCTGCGGCCGGAAACGCCGTGGCAGTCGATCATCGCATGCTGCCACCGTCGATTTCTCCCGCTTAATCCTTGAACCACGCCGCCCGATGAGCGGTGAATGAGGACTGTAATGAGCAAGACTAACGCTGAACTGATGGCCCGCCGTACCGCTGCCGTACCTCGTGGTGTTGGCCAGATTCACCCGATCTTCGCCGAATCGGCGAAGAACGCTACCGTGACTGACGTTGAAGGTCGTGAGTTCATCGACTTCGCCGGCGGTATCGCTGTGCTGAACACCGGCCACGTGCACCCGAAAATCATCGCTGCCGTGACCGAACAGCTGAACAAGCTGACTCACACCTGCTTCCAGGTACTGGCTTACGAGCCGTACGTTGAGCTGTGCGAAAAAATCAACGCCAAGGTGCCTGGTGATTTCGCCAAGAAAACCCTGCTGGTCACCACCGGTTCCGAAGCGGTCGAAAACGCCGTGAAAATCGCCCGGGCCGCCACTGGCCGTGCCGGCGTGATCGCTTTCACCGGCGCTTACCACGGTCGCACCATGATGACCCTGGGCCTGACCGGTAAAGTCGTGCCTTACTCGGCCGGCATGGGCCTGATGCCAGGTGGCATCTTCCGCGCGCTGTACCCGAACGAACTGCACGGCGTGAGCATCGACGACTCGATCGCTTCCATCGAACGCATCTTCAAGAACGACGCCGAGCCGAAAGATATCGCTGCGATCATCATCGAACCTGTTCAGGGTGAAGGTGGTTTCTACGTCGCGCCGAAAGAATTCATGAAGCGTCTGCGCGCTCTGTGCGACCAGCACGGCATCCTGCTGATCGCTGACGAAGTACAGACTGGCGCTGGCCGTACCGGTACCTTCTTCGCCATGGAGCAGATGGGCGTTGCTGCCGATCTGACCACCTTCGCCAAATCCATCGCTGGCGGCTTCCCGCTGGCCGGTGTTTGCGGCAAGGCCGAATACATGGACGCCATCGCTCCAGGCGGCCTCGGCGGCACCTACGCCGGTAGCCCGATCGCTTGCGCTGCTGCTCTGGCAGTGATGGAAGTGTTCGAAGAAGAAAAACTGCTGGATCGCTGCAAGTCTGTCGGTGAGCGTCTGGTCACTGGCCTGAAAGCCATCCAGGCCAAATACCCGGTAATCGGCGAAGTCCGTGCTCTGGGCGCCATGATCGCCGTTGAGCTGTTTGAAAACGGCGACAGCCACAAGCCGAACGCTGCCGCTGTGGCATCCGTGGTGGCCAAGGCTCGCGACAAGGGCCTGATCCTGCTGTCCTGCGGCACTTACGGCAACGTGCTGCGTGTACTCGTACCGCTGACCTCGCCGGACGAGCAACTGGACAAAGGTCTGGCGATCATCGAAGAGTGCTTCTCGGAGCTGTAAGGCTCAGAGCTGTGTGATCGGATCGACAAAAAACCCGCTTCGGCGGGTTTTTTTACGCCCCTTGAAACACATCGAGCGCTTTAGCGCTGTATCGAATGGCCAGCATTGGCTAAGGTTCAGGCATTGCAAGGGAGAGCGTGCATGACTGCCGTTGAATTACCCGCCGTACCCCGAGTGCTGATTGCCGAGGCTGATCCGTGGTCTCGGGATTTGCTCAAACAAGTATTGCTGAATGTGCGTTGCGACGCGCGGCTGGACTTGTGTGCCGATGGCCAGCAAGCGATGTCGATGCTCAGCGAAATTCCCTATGACCTGGCCATTGTCGACTGGGAATTGCCCGGTATCGATGGCTTGAGCGTTTTACGCAGCGTGCGTCAGCGCAAACGCAATCCACCGCTGCCATTCATTCTGATGAGCAGTCGCAACGACAGCGCCAGCGTGCGCGAAGCCCTGCCGCTGGCGCCGACGGCGTACCTGGCCAAACCGCTGAACATGGAAAGCCTGACCGAGCGTTTGCAGGGTTTGCTGCTCAATGCCGGCGAAGAAGTGTTCTGTGAAATCCCGGCATTGGCGCCGGGCATGACCTTGTCAGTGTTTCTGGAGCGGCGCCGTGAGCAGGCGGATGGCGCGCCGTTGATGACTGATGTGCAACTGGCGGTCAAACGCAGCCTCAATCCCAGCGGACTCGATCTGAAGCTGCTGGAAGATGAGATCAAAACCGATCCACAAATCACGGCAGTGCTGATCGCAGCGGCCAACAGTGCTGCGCAACACCATGGATCGCCGGTGCAGACGCTGGCGCAGGCGCTGCATAGGCTTGGCACCGGACAAAGCATGAATCTGATTCTGGGGCTGGCGCTCAAGCGCAGCGCCAAACTCAGTGACCCGTGTCTGGCGGACTACGCCGAGCGTTATTGGGGGCTATCGCTGCACACGGCCGAATACGCCCGCACCCTGGCGCGCCTGTTGGATCTGGATCAGGAGCGCTGCTACTGCGCGGGTATGCTGCATCGTCTGGGTGATCTGGCATTGCTGCGCTGTTTGCAGGAGTGGCAGCAGGCCGGCGGCGCACTGGATGAGCTGGAGGAAGTGGGCGAAGCACTGGCGGAGTTTGGTGCGGCTTATGGTTCGGCGCTACGCACGCGCTGGCGTTTGCCGCTGGAGCTGCGTGAGTTGATCGCCTCGGTGTACCAGCTCGGTGGCGGAGTGTATTCCCGTGAGGCGCTGGTGATGAACATGGCGGCGCAGATGGCGCGCCTGACCGAGCATGAAGGCGTCGAGGAATTGGCGAAGAGCCGCACGGCACGGTTGCTGAAGATCGGTTTGCCGGAGTTGATGCGGATGCGCAAATAACCTGACTTACGCAAACCTCCTACAATGGATCTCTGTGTAGCTGAGATACGGGTCAGGCAGAAATGATGCGGTTCTTGCCCTGGCGTTTTGCTTCGTACATCGCCGCGTCTGCGCGGGCGAACAGGCTGTCCAGGCTTTCGTCGGCTTCGCTGAGGCTGGTCAGACCCTGGCTGACGGTGATGCCGAACGTCTGGCCTTCATGGCTGAAGCTCAAACGCTGAATCTCCTGTTGCAGTCGCTCGGCCACCTGCATGGCCATGTCTGGAGCACAGCCCGGAAACACGGCGGCAAACTCTTCCCCGCCAATTCGACCGAACAGATCACCCCGGCGTAACGAACTGCGCCCGCACTCGGCGATCTGTTGCAGCACGGTGTCGCCCACGGGATGCCCGTAGCTGTCGTTGATCACTTTGAAGTCATCGATATCCAGCAGCAGGAAAGCCAATGGCGCACCCTGCAAACGCGCTTCTTCGAACTCGCGATTGGCGCACTCGAAGAAATGCCGACGATTGCTGCTCTGGGTCAGCACGTCGGTGGTGGCCAGGCGTTGCAGCTCGTTTTCCATCTGCTTTTTGTCGGTGATGTCCTCGGCGATGCCGACAATGATCACCGGTTGCCCGGGTTCATCCTGACGGTTGATGAAGCATTTATCGCTGAGCCAGCGCACCTGACCGTCGGCGGCGATGATGCGGTATTCGCGATTTTCGACGGCGCCGGTGTGCAGGACTTCGGCGAGGCTGCGTTCGGCATACTCCAGATCGTCTGGGTAGATGCTGTCGCGCCACTCGTTGTAGTCGGCCAACAGCAGGCCTGCGGAGCGGCCGAAAATCCGTTCATAGGCAGGACTGACATAGAGCACCTGACGGGTTTCCCAGTTGAAAGCCCAGAGTACGGCGTTGACGCTGACCAGCAGCGAGCTGAACAGTTGTTCGCGTTCGCTCAACCGCGCCACTTCGCCTTGGGCGTGCATCAGGGCCATCAGGGTTTGCGCGGCCTCGGGCCATTGCGGAAGAGATGAGTCTTTTTGATTGTTGTTGACCATCGGCACAGTTCTCAAAGGGCGTGCCGCAATTCGACAACGGCCACAGTACAGCCCGCCAGGATGGCGAAGTGTCTTTGAGATAGGGGAATGGAAGCGAAGTTCCCAGCGGCAGAGGGGTTCTGCCGGGCGGTAGTGGCGACGCGTTTCAACAATGAGAACGCGTCGTCAAAATTGCGCTAGCTACGCTACCGATCGGGGATAAATCCCCTCGCCACAGGGGATTCATACAACACAATCAGGCTGCGGCGGGGCGCAGTGAGTAGGTTTTCAACTGGTCGGCAAATTCGCGCAGGGACTGTATGCCGCTGGCCTCGGCCTCGTGTACCCATTCCTTGATGGCGGCGAGCATGTCGTGACCATTTGCGCTGGTCTTGACCCAGATCTGCTGCAGGGCCAGGCGTTTTTCGTAAATTACCTTCAGCGCCTGGCTGTGCTCGAGGATGTTCTGGATACGTGCGTGGTGACGATCCTCCAGCAAGCTGGTTTCCCGCGACAACAGGCGTTTGGCCCGGTGGAACTGGTGACGCACCGAATGATCGACCTTGGCCAGTTCCTGCTTGACCAGCGGCCCGATGACCAATTTGCGGTACTGGGCCATGATCTGGAAGCGGTTGTTGAGGATCGCCATGGCGGTGTCCATGTCCAGGCTGCCTTTGCCTTCGACACGGTGAGCAATCGGCGCAACACGCTGCACCTTGGCCAGACGCAGGAAGCTGAAGACTTTGATCCACGCCCAACCGAGGTCGAACTCCCACTTCTTCACCGACAGCTTGGCCGAGTTAGGGTAGGTGTGATGGTTGTTGTGCAGTTCTTCGCCACCGATCAGGATGCCCCACGGCACCAGATTGGTCGCCGCGTCACGGCATTCGAAATTGCGATAGCCGACCGCATGACCCAGACCGTTGATGACGCCGGCAGCCCACACCGGGATCCACATCATCTGGATCGCCCAGATGGTGATGCCGATGGTGCCGAACAGCAGCAGGTCGATGACGCCCATGATCGCCACGCCCAGCAGCGGGTAGCGGCTGTAGACGTTGCGCTCGATCCAGTCTTCCGGGCAGTTCTTGCCGTAGATGCGCAGGGTTTCCGGATTCTGGGCTTCGGCGCGATACAGTTCGGCGCCGGTACGCAGCACGGTGGACAAACCTTTGATGACCGGGCTGTGCGGGTCGTCTTCGGTTTCGCATTTGGCGTGGTGTTTACGGTGGATGGCCGTCCACTCGCGGGTGTTCTGCGCCGTGGTCAGCCACAGCCAGAAACGGAAAAAGTGCTTAAGGCCGGCATTCAGCTCCAGCGAGCGATGGGCCGAGTAACGGTGCAGATAGACCGTGACGGCTACAATTGTCACGTGGGTCATCAGCAGGGTGACGGCGACCAGTGACCAGGCCGACAAGCCAAGAAAACCTTCGTACCACATAGGCTATAGGGCCCTCGATAAAGATAAAAACAGCCGTTGCATTATCACCAAGCACACAGATAAAACCAGTCGCCCTTTCAGATAAGAGTCGCTGGATGTTTCTTGACCTATAATTCCAACCTTTTTGTAGGGACATGGACGGCCGAATGTCTGCCACTTATCGCGATGCCTTGCGTGCAGCGCTGCTCTATCTCGTACTTGCGGCGGTCTGGTTGCAAGGTACTGGTTATTTATTAAACAGTTTCTTCGATAACTCCGCCGATCTTGCCCGATGGCAACTGATCAACGGTTATGTTTTCGCGGCGGTCAGCGCCGGGCTGATCTTTCTGGCGCGGGCGCGGCTGTGTGAGTTTCTCGGGATTGGCGCGCGATTGCGTGAGCGTCACGCTGACCGTGAACGCTTGCGGCAAGCGGCTGCCGTGTTCGATTGCACCCGTGAAGGGGTGCTGGTCACCAACCATCACGGGCTGATCGTTCACGTCAACCGTGCGTTTATCGAGATCACCGGTTATCAGCGTGAAGAAGTCCTCGGCCAGCAACCGAGTCTGTTCAAATCCGGCCATCATCCGCCTGAGTTCTATCAGGCGATGTTCACCACCCTGGAGTCTCGGGGCGAATGGAGCGGCGAGATCTGGAACCGTCGTAAAAGCGGTGAGATTTATCCACAGTGGCAAACCATCCGCGTCATTCATGATGATCAGGGCCGACTCAGCCATTACGTGGCGGTTTTTTCCGACATCAGTGCAATCAAGCATTCCGAACATGAGCTCAAGCACCTCGCCCACCACGATCCGCTGACCGATCTGCCCAATCGCCTGCTGTTCGGTGACCGTGCCGAGCAGGCGCTGGCGTCGGCGCAGACCCACAAGCGCGGTTGTGCACTGCTGTTGCTCGATCTGGACCACTTCAAGATGATCAACGACAGCCTCGGGCATAACGTCGGCGACCGCCTGCTTAAAGCGGTGGCCGCGCGTTTGCAGGCGTTGTTCGGGCCGGGCATCACGTTGGCGCGCCTCGGCGGCGACGAATTCGCCGTGCTGGCGGAAAGTTGTCCACAGCCCGGCCAGGCAGCGGCGCTGGCCCAGCGAATTCTCGACGCGCTGAAGGAACCGTTCTGCATCGATGGCCACGAGTTGTTCATCAACGCCAGCATCGGCATCAGCCTGTTCCCCAGCGATGCGTTAAGCGCCGATCAGTTATTGCGCAATGCTGATGCGGCGCTGTTCAAAGCCAAGGGCAGTGGGCGAAATGGTTACGCGCTGTACACCGAAGAACTTACCGCCCACGCCCAGCAACGGGTGGAAATTGCCTTCGAGCTGCGCCGGGCCTTGGAACAGCAGGAACTGCGGGTCTATTACCAGCCGGTCCACGATCTGCAGACCAGTCGCCTGATCGGCGTCGAAGCGTTGGTGCGCTGGCAGCATCCGCAGCGTGGTCTGGTGTCGCCGGCCGAGTTCATTCCGATCGCCGAACGCACCGGGTTGATTGCCGAAATCGATGCCTGGGTGATGCAGCAGGCTTGCCGGCAGATGTGCCAGTGGCAACTGGACGGTGTGGTGCTGTCGTTTGTTGCGGTGAATGTGTCGTCGCGACTGTTTGCCCGGCGCGAGTTGTATCAACAGGTGGCGCAGGTGCTACGCGATACCGGGCTGGATCCGGCCTATCTGGAGCTGGAAGTCACCGAAAGTGCGGTGATGGACGACCCGGAAGTGGCGCTGGAGCAGATGCATCGTTTGCGTGAATTGGGCATTCGTCTGGCGATTGATGATTTCGGTACGGGCTACTCTTCGTTGCTGCGACTCAAGCGCCTGCCGGTGCAGAAACTGAAGATCGATCAGGGTTTTGTTGCCGGGCTGCCGTGGGACGAAGATGACGCGGCGATTGTCCGGGTGATCATCGCGCTGGCCCGGAGCATGGGGATGCAGGTGCATGCCGAGGGGATCGAGCAGGCCGAGCAGGCGGCGTTTCTGCTGGAGCAGGAATGCGATCTGGGGCAGGGCTACTGGTTTGGCCGGCCGGTACCGACCGAGCAGCTTGATTGGACGAAAGCGCCTGTTATTGGTTGAGCCCGATTTTGTGGCGAGGGAGCTTGCTCCCGCTTGAGTGCGCAGCGCTCGCAGTTTTTTTGGGCCTGCTACGCAGTCCAGCGGGAGCAAGCTCCCTCGCCACAGGGGATGTGGTGCTCTTTTTAACCGAGAACACCGCGCAAACCCTTGCCCTGCCAAATAATATTTTCTGGTTATATAAACATTCTTAAATAGTCTTTTTAAGAATATCTGCGCCTCTCTTATATTGCTCCCACGCCGAACGCAGTGCCGCCCACTGCCAGGCATATTCCATTCAAAGGAGCAGCACCATGAGCGCATCCCTTCGCAGCGTTGACGGTCAGGACGAAAGCACCATCTTGCGTGAAATCCAGAGCGCCCTGCGCGATCTGCGTTTCGGCGCGGTGGAGATCACTGTGCACAACGCGCAAGTCGTGCAGATCGAACGCAAAGAGAAATTCCGCTTGCAGCAACCGGGTAAACAACCGGGCTAAAAGATCGCAGCCTGCGGCAGCTCCTACAGGGGGCTGTGCGTACGAGCTGTCGAAGGCTGCGATCTTTGAACCGGCACCACGATTTCCGAAATACATAAGAAAAAGCCACCACCCAGAATTCCAGGAGCTTTCACCATGTCGTCGATTCGCCGTTACGCTTTGGCCGCCCTGGCCAGCGCTGTGTTTGCCGGTTCCGCGGTTGCCAAGGATTACGAACTGCTCAACGTATCGTATGACCCGACGCGCGAGCTGTATCAGGACTACAACGCCGAATTCATCAAGTTCTGGCAGAAGGACCATGCCGGCGACACCGTGAAAATCCAGCAGTCCCACGGTGGTTCGGGCAAGCAGGGTCGTGCGGTAATCGACGGTCTGCGCGCTGACGTGGTGACCCTGGCGCTGGCTGGCGACATCGACGAAATCGCCAAACTCGGCAAGACCCTGCCCGCCGATTGGCAGAAGCGTCTGCCGGAAGCGAGCACGCCGTACACCTCGACCATCGTGTTCCTGGTGCACAAGGGCAACCCGAAAGGCATCAAGGACTGGGGCGACCTGGTCAAGAACGACGTCTCGGTGATCACCCCGAACCCGAAAACCTCCGGCGGTGCCCGCTGGAACTTCCTCGCCGCGTGGGCCTACGGCCTGAAAGCCAACGGCGGCGACGAAGGCAAAGCCAAGGAATACGTACAAACCCTGTTCAAACACGTGCCGATTCTCGACACCGGTGCCCGTGGCTCGACCATCACCTTCGTCAACAACGGTCAGGGTGACGTGTTGCTGGCCTGGGAAAACGAGGCGTTCCTGGCACTGAAAGAAGATGGCGGCGCCGACAAGTTCGACATCGTCGTGCCTTCGCTGTCGATCCTCGCCGAGCCGCCAGTGGCGGTGGTCGACAAGAACGCCGAGAAGAAAGGCAACGAGCAGATCGCCGAAGCCTATCTGAAGCACCTGTACAGCCCGGCCGGTCAGGAAATCGCCGCGAAGAATTTCTACCGTCCACGTGACAAGGACGTGGCCGCGAAGTACGCCCAGCAGTTCCCGAAACTGGAACTGGTGACCATCGACAAGGACTTCGGCGGCTGGAAAACCGCGCAGCCGAAATTCTTCAATGACGGTGGTGTGTTCGACCAGATTTATCAGGCGCAGTAATCTCACCCTTACCAGCCTGATGTCTGGGCACATGAAATGTGGGAGTGAGCTTTTGTGGTGAGGGGATAAATCCCCTTGCCACAGGGCTCGCTCCCACATTGATGCGTTTTTAACCAAGGACTTTTATGTCGCGTCGTATCTCCCCCGTCATACCCGGCTTCGGGCTGACGCTGGGTTACACCTTGGTGTACCTCAGCCTGATTGTGCTTATCCCGCTGGCGGCGATGTTCGTCCACGCTGCCCAACTCACCTGGGATCAGTTCTGGACGATCATCTCCGCACCGCGGGTGCTGGCGGCATTGAAGCTGAGCTTCGGCACTGCGCTGTGCGCCGCGATCATCAACGGCATCATCGGTACGTTGCTGGCGTGGGTGCTGGTGCGCTACACGTTCCCGGGGCGCAAGGTCATCGACGCGATGATCGATCTGCCGTTCGCGCTGCCGACGGCCGTCGCCGGTATAGCGTTGACTGCCCTGTACGCGCCGGCCGGTCTGGTCGGCCAATTCGCCGCCGACCTCGGTTTCAAAATCGCCTACACCCCGCTGGGTATCACCCTCGCATTGACCTTCGTGACCTTGCCTTTCGTGGTGCGCACGGTGCAACCGGTGTTGGCCGACATTCCCCGTGAAGTCGAAGAAGCCGCTGCGTGCCTGGGTGCGAAGCCATGGCAGGTATTCCGCCATATTCTGGTGCCGGCGCTGTTGCCGGCCTGGCTGACCGGTTTCGCTCTGGCGTTCGCCCGGGGAGTTGGCGAGTACGGTTCGGTGATTTTCATCGCCGGCAACATGCCGATGAAAACCGAGATTCTGCCGCTGCTGATCATGGTCAAACTCGACCAATACGACTACACCGGCGCCACGGCCATCGGCGTGCTGATGCTGGTGGTTTCCTTCGTCCTGTTGCTGCTGATCAACTTGCTGCAGCGGCGTATCGAAACCCCATAAGGAGGCGCGAACCATGTCCCAATCGTCTATTGCGGCCGCCTCTTCGGCCAACGCTGCACGCCGTGGCAGCGCCACTTCGCGCAGAGTTTTGATCGGTCTTGGCTGGCTGGTGTTTTTCCTGTTTCTGTTACTGCCGTTGTTCATCGTGGTATCGCAAGGTTTGAAGAATGGCCTCGGCGCATTTTTCACGGCGATCTTTGAGCCGGATGCTCTGTCGGCGCTGAAACTCACGGTGTTCGCCGTGCTGATTTCGGTGCCGCTCAACCTGGTGTTCGGCGTCAGCGCCGCGTGGTGTGTGAGCAAGTACTCGTTCCGTGGCAAGAGCATGCTGGTGACGCTGATCGACCTGCCGTTCTCTGTGTCGCCGGTGATCGCCGGTCTGGTCTATGTGTTGATGTTCGGCGCCCAGGGCCTGTTCGGGCCGTGGCTGCAGGATCACGACATCCAGATCGTCTTCGCCCTGCCGGGCATCGTGCTGGCGACGATTTTCGTCACCGTGCCGTTTGTGGCCCGTGAGCTGATCCCGCTGATGCAGGAACAAGGCACGCAGGAAGAGGAAGCCGCACGCTTGCTCGGCGCCAACGGCTGGCAGATGTTCTGGCACGTCACCGTCCCCAACATCAAGTGGGGCCTGATCTATGGCGTGGTGTTGTGTACTGCGCGGGCGATGGGTGAGTTCGGTGCGGTGTCGGTGGTTTCCGGGCACATTCGCGGGGTGACCAACACCTTGCCGCTGCACGTCGAGATCCTCT